>JANQLQ010000290.1 GCA_028280565.1 Fulvivirga sp. | reverse complement strand
TGCGCGAGAGCAGGAATCTGCTGTGTCGTCGAACGTGAAACTTTTTTTTAAGTGTACTGGGTTTTCGTTTCACGACTTCGCAGATTCCTTGTCACGCCTGACCCAACACACAGGCTGCAAGGAATGACGTTCTTAGGTATGGTAAAGACCGTCACTATTGGTCAAGGTTATCTCCTGTTACTGTAAACGTTCGGGTAATTACTGCCGAGGCACTAAAGAAGCCTAGTCCCCCGTTACTTACGTTAGTAGGAGCGTTACCGGGGATGTTGTCAAAAATACCGCCCCTGAATTGTGTTTCTGCGAAGACTGCCCTAATGAAGTCATAATGAGCCCTAGACATAGAGGATTTAAATTGAACTACTGTGGACCCGACCTCCAGGATAAGGGTGGGATTGGTCCCTGCAAAGTTCAGTAAAAATCCCTGTGGGTCGATCTGTGGAAATTCGTAGAAAACGGCTTGACGTAATCCATTGGCAATGGAATCATAAGAAAACAAAGTTTGCTTGGATGGGGCCGCTACACCATATCGTACCTTTGGAAACTGGTGTTCATACACTCCTTGCCCTTCTTCCAGGTAATCTTCCACGCGATTAGGAAGTTCAAAAAGTTCTTCCACTGATCCAAAAGGAGTTACCGGCTCCATGGTATCCTCTGCGGTGTAGGTGATATCATCCACCATAACTGTAAGTACGTATGTCCTTCCTATTTCCCCGGCCACATTTGGTCCCGTAAGGTATATCCCCGGTATTGTATCGATTTCTTCCAACACAAACCGATTGATCCCATCCGTGATCGCCACGGCTGCCCCGCTCACCCTTTCTGCCGGGGTATTGGTAACGGCTACTTTGGTCCTGGATAATAGTATGGAATGTTGTTTTGTTTCATTGGTAATACCCCCTTCTATTACCAGCCTTCCGGAGGTAGGGCCATTGATTTCGTTCAAATCAATTTCTTCAATGCACCCGGTCACCATACCGGTGAAAAACATGAGGAGCAAGGAATGTCTTATGATATGATTCATGTTCATTCAATATTTAAATAGGAATGAAAGTGTAGGGATAATAGGTAGTAAAGCCACACGATTGGCCACTGTCCGCGGGGTTTTAGGTCCGGGGCCACCATCCAATGACAGGTCTTCTCCTACGTAGAGCGACAGTGCATTCAGGCGGGAGTACACGTTATATATGGAAAAAACATATTCTATTTTAACCTTCCTGGTCTCATTCTTCAGCGGGTTGAGCTTTAGAGCGAGGTCGAGGCGATGGTAGTCCGGCAGTCTTGTGCTGTTCCTCGAAGAATAGATGGGTACGGGGACGATGGATCCCCCGTAGTCATAACTTTCTACAGGAAGTGTAATAGGACCACCGGTATTATAGACCCAATTAGCGCTTAACCTGAGTTTTTTTGACAGGTCATAAACAGCCGTCGTAGTAATTCTATGGGGCTGATCGTAGACGGCCGGAAAAGGACGATCATTGTTAACCCCCGGGATCTTATGAAAGGCTCGAGACCAGGTATAGCTTAGCCAACCGGTCAGTTTCCCGGTATTCTTTTTCAAAAAGAACTCCACCCCGTAGGCCCAGGCTGTCCCAGCTCTTAAATCTCCTTCTACCAATGGGTTAAATGCTGTTTGTGCAAAATCTTCATAGTCTATTTGGTTATCGATGTTTTTATAATATCCCTCGATAGAGGCCTCGATTTGGTTATTACGAAAGTTCCTGAAATAACCGAGCGCTACTTGATCAGAAATTAAGGGTTCAACGTTTGGTCCGCTCGGATACCAAACATCGAAAGCAGTAAAGGATAATGAAGAATTGGCCAGTAAATGCAGGTATTGGGCCATTCGGTTATAGCTGACCTTAATAGATTGTTGCTTATTGATGAGAAAACGCGCGGAGATCCTCGGCTCCAGGTTATTAAAACTGTTGTAAAATTCACCGGCTGCATGCTGGATAGTATCGATTACTTCGAAGTTTTCGTCATATTCAAACTGGGTGGTCTCTCCAACATTTTGAAAAAGCGACCCCCGGGCTCCTACTTCTATCGAAACAGCCGGGCTGATCTCTTTTTCCAAGCTTACAAAAGCCCCATGTTCGAAGGCATTGCTATTCGGTACATCAAATTGTGGATCGGCCTCGTTGCTGCCGGGATCAAAGAAATGATGAATGCTGTGTAAGCCAAAATCCAAGGTAGTCGTCGGGTTGGCAAACCATGTGAAATCGGCATTAACGTTGACATCCCTGATCCCGGACTCCCACGCTACGGGAACATCGGAGGCAGGAATGTCTAACAGGTAGTTATACCTGCTATACACGAAGGTGAAATTAGAAAATAGCTTTTTGTTGAACAGGTGGTTCCAACGAAGGGTGCCGGTAGTATTGCCCCAGCTAATGTCAAAGTCAAGAATGGGGAGCCGGTTTACATCCCGGCCAAAATACCCGGAAACAAAAAGCTTATTCTTCTCATTAAGTGTGTAATTTGCTTTGGCGTTGAAGTCATAAAAATAGATCCGGGTGCCTTCTATTAACGGTTCTACCCGGCTCAACAGCCATAAGACAGGATCAATATATGTTCTCCGCCCGGCGATCATAAAAGACCCTCTTCCTTGTCGTATTGGTGCATCTACGGTCAACTTGGCACCCCCTACCGGGCCCAATGCACCGGAAGCGTTAAACTTTTTTGTACCTCCTTCTTTCATCCTAATGTCCAAAACGGAAGAGGCACGCCCTCCAAACCGTGCAGGGATACCCCCTTTGTAAAGCGTCATATCATGAATGGCATCCGTGTTAAACACCGACAAGAAGCCAAGCAGATGAGAAGGGTTGTATACCGGGGCTTCATCCAATAAAATAAGGTTTTGATCCCTTCCACCCCCTCTCACAAAAAAACCGGTGGAGCCTTCGCCTATAGTATTCACCCCAGGTAGTGCCTGGATAGATTTAATGATATCAGCATTGCCACCCAGCGCCGGCATGGCCTCTACTAATCTTGTAGAAAGTTTGTGAACGCCCGTCTCTTCGGATGTCACATTCCTATCCTGTAGTTCTGAAGTCACTACGATACCCTTTAATTGGGTGGTGGCCACCGCTAGCTCTACGTCCAGGGTGGTGTCAGCGGTAAGCACCACGGTTTTTTTAAGAGGTTGGTATCCTAGAAAAGAGTAGAAAACGGTGTAGGTTCCTTTAGGAAGAGTGAGGGAGTAAAAGCCATAGGCGTTGGTTGCCGTACCGGTGGACAGTTCCTCTACAAATAAAGTGGCGCCTAACAAGGGTTCCCCGGTTTCGGCACTTTTTATTCGTCCCGTCATGGTGTAACCAGTCCGTTTGCCTCTTTTGTTTACTTGGCGCCTTAGAATAATACGGTTTTCGCGGACGAGGTATTCCACCTTGCCAAGAAACAGCTGATCTAAAAGCCCCCGGATGGACTGCTTTCCTTCGCGTAAAGTGATGTTTTTCTTCAATTCGATTTGATTGCCATAGGTAAAGGTCACCCCTCCTTTCTGGCTGATCTCTTCTAGGACCTCTTCTGCACTTCCTGAAGTAGTTCTAAGGATAATTTCTTTTTCAAGCAACTGGTCTTGACCCAAAACCCAACCCTTGGGAATGAGCATAAAAACGAATAAAAACGTTTGAATTCTTTTCATAAACATTAAGGCCCCGGCGGGTTACACCCTTCCCCACTGATGATAATTGTATTGTTTTCTTGCCGTACCCGGAGGGGTAGGGCCAATTGTATTTCTTCCAGCACATCTTCCAACCCTTGTTGGCGGAAGATCGCAGTCAAGGTACAGCCCTCGAGTGTAGAGCGTTCTACCTGTATATCCTTTTGATAATGCCTTTCCAGGTCTTGGATCACCTGTGAAAGATTGGTGTTACGAAAGTGTAACTCACCGGTTTTCCATGAAAGAAAATTCACGTCCCGGTTTAAGGCTTTCGATAACTGGGCGCCTTCCTTCAATACACCCTGCTCACCTGGGGTTAGGGCCATTTTATTGGTAGGGGTTGACGAGCCATAAAGTTGGACCTTACCGGTCAAAACAGTGACCACAACTGCATCGGGCAGGGTACTGTTCACATTAAAGGACGTACCTACTACTTCTGTTGTAGCCCGGCCGGACTTGACCAAAAAAGGCTTTGAACGATCCTTAACTACTTCGAAAAAGGCTTCCCCGGTAAGCTCTACCCACCTGTGGTCTTCGTTAAAGTCTTGATGATACGATAGCATCGAGCCCGGGCGCAGGTACACCGTACTTCCGTCGGGCAGTTGAAATTGGTGCAGGGTATCGGAAGCTTCTAGGGTTGTTTGCTGCAGGTACTCGGTAAACACGGGCCAAGTAAAATAAGTAGCAACCATAATCGTGATGGCTGCAGCCACCCGTAGAAGCTGTTGTGGCCACCTGTTTTTGGAAGGGCTTTGCGAAGATCCCGGTCTTGTTTTCTTAGCCTCTATCTTATTTCTTATGATATTCCAATCCGCCCTTTTATCGATCCTCGCAAGGTCCTTGACCTCTTGGCTGGACTCCCAGATCAGGGACATCTCCTCCAAATACACTTTATTCCTTTCATCCGCTAGTGCCCATTGTTGTATTTGATGTACCTCATCTTTATTCGCTTCCCCGGAGAGGTAGCGTGCCAGTAGTTTTGGATCTATCGGTTGGTGAAAAGGCGTATTCATAATGCGTCTCTATTTATAATGACAATTAAGTGTGGGATAGCACGTAGAAGAAAAATGAAAAATTTTAAACTTGTGTGGTGATGATCATAAGCACCACTAAAAAATCGGCCAGGTGCTCGCGTAATATTTTCAAGGCATTGCTGATCTGTGTCTCTACGGTACGAACGGATAAGCCCAATATCTCTGCGATTTCCTTGTTCTTTTTACCTTCGAAGCGGTTCATTTCAAAGATTTCCCGGCATTTTCCAGGTAAGCTTTGGATCGCTTCCAGTATCTTCTGCTCCAGCTCAATTTTGATCATTTGGTCTTGCTCGTCGCCAGCAGGTAAGCGGTACTTTAAGTATTCGTGATGGGAATTACGGGTGCTGGCTTGCTTTAGATGGTTCAAGCAGGCATTGCGCACCGCCCTGTACAGGTAGGATTTGACCGACGATTTGATCTCCAGGGTGTGACGATTGTCATACAGCGCCACAAATACATCCTGGACGATATCCCGTGCTTCATCAACATCCTGCACTATTTTTTTTGCATAGATACAGAGTCCTAGGTAATGAGCATCAAATAGATCTTCAAAGGTAGGTATATCGCCTACTCTTATGCGTTCGTGGAGTGATCGATTTGTTTTATCCAATGGATTTAGGATTGTTTTACAATTTGTTTTTAATCAATCTAATCTTTTTTATGATGGGAGGTATAACTCAATTCTTTTTAGTTTGATGTTTTAAGTCGCTGTAAGCTAAAAGTGGCGGACATGGGAACGAGTGGTACCAGTAATAACTTGTAACACTAGCAGCAAATTAACTTACCTTCCATGAAACGGGAGAAAAACAAACCTATTATATTTCACTTGGTTTAGATGCAATCCTACCTCGGCAGATAACAATTGTTGTATTAAACTCAATAGTACAAAATTCTTATTACTGGGTATCCTGGAGCCAAAATTTACCCGTCCAGTAGGTTGACGCTTCTTAAACTGATAAAGCCATCGTTGAAAAGATCATCATCCAGAAGCTCCTCAAGATCGGGAACCTATCCTGTTTACCCTCGATGCTATGCTACGTGACGCTAAACCTAGACTGGCCTATTCTTCATAGCAAAGTCATAGGTTTCTTGAAACCCCATCTTTAGCATGGACGGGCTCATGACACAGTCTTGCGACAGGTCGGGCATGCCTGTTGAAACCGAAGTCTCAGACTTCTTACCTTTCGTTTATTTTTTATCAGGAGGCATAAGTTACGCTGTCGCTAAACTGAAGCCAGATTGGGGAAATTCATTTGCCAACGGATCCACGCTCAAAAACCTCCCTATCAATGGGTTATAAATCCTAAACCCATAATTGTAATGCACTAACGCCCCACCAGGATCAGCCTGGTTTTAATCATAAAAGGGTACATGATTAATTACAGATAATAAAAGGTGGTTGTTCTTCCTGTCATAGTTTAAATTAAGTAGTTTATTTTTCTTCTCTGTTTGTTCAAAAAATACCAGTGGACCATTATTTAATCTTAATGACAAATGCTTGATATTCTGAATATTAGCGGTTACAAACTGACCCGCAGAACCGTCTTGAATATCCGTTGTAACATTTGATTCGTACAATTTCTCCCCATTGATATAAATAGTTATAACATCATCTTTAAAACCTTGCTCAAAGAATAAATATAAACTGTCTTCACTGACCATTTGATCCCAAGACTCACGGAACTTTCTATTAAATGAATCCTCATAGCGAATTTCAATAGTATATATTTCTCCATCATAGGTGTCTGCCGTATTGTTGTTACTACAACTGAGACAGCAAACCATAGTGGAGCAATATACTACATTAAGAAAAGATTGAAGCATTTTCTAGTTATCTTTAATAGCACCCCGTTTTACAGCATCATTATACATTTCTGCACCCTCTTGCAAAAACTGTTTTCTTTGATTTCTTTTCTTTGTTTCGGTGTTGAATCTTCCGGCATCATTCGGTTTTTTCCCTGCCACAATATCAAATACCTTTCTGATTTGATTCAAATTAACTGTCGTTCCATCTGTCTGTATTGACCACCGAATCAGATTATCACTCTCCAAATCAAAGTCTTCAGAATCTGGGTGTTTCAGGCCTAAACCATGACCCACCTCATGAGCTCCTGTCCTGATAACCCCTGAAAGTTCACCTCGCTTAACATCAAATTTGGTAATTACAACTTGGAATTGGTTAAAATCAGTATTACCTATCCAAAAGTCACTATCTTCTCTAAAGCCTCCAGTTCGACCTGCGGCAAAAGTCTCTTTTTTTCCATCAAACGCCCTATCTACAAAATTGATTGAAAAATCACTGTTCGAATTACTTTTATCAAAATCAAAGGATGCATTTTGATTATGATTTAAACTAACTTCCATCTCATAATGAGTATTATTTTCTTTATCAAATCTGGCGAATCTGTTCTCAAGTAATCCTTTTATTGAATTAGCAACATTCATCACCAACTTTGCAGAGGCATGTGAGGAAGAGTTCTTGACATCCAAATCCACAATCATCTTAATCGTAGTTGATCCATCTGAATTTGAAGAACTCTCTATATAAGCTTCTAATCCATCTAGGTCGATAGCCCTTATGGGTGTATTACTAGCGAACTGGTAAGGGGTAAGTTCTGGATAGGAAGCAGTAAGCGGGTCCACCGATAAAAAACGAGCAATCGCCGGGTTATAGATCCTAAAGCCATAATCGTAGTGGTTAAGTCCCCATTCCCCCATTTGATCCTTTTCCTTACCGTTAAAGCCATAGCTATAAACGAATGTTTACGCTTTTTAAACTGGCCGGAGGCCTCGATGATACTCGTCACTCGCTAAAAAAGTAATAGATTTTTTTAGCTTTTTGGATAGCTGAGAGACTGAAAAGGAATAGTTCATAGCTTATTGAACCCAGTCAGCTATTCTCTCATTATCTTTTAAATTTTCCTTTTTATAATAAAGTACACTATCTGTATTATAATCTAGGTTTTTTGCAGAGATATAAAAAGGAACTTGTAAATCTTCGGCAGTGATTTTAAACAAAATATTCCCTTGTTCAATCTGATAATTCTGATTTACCGCTAAACACTCTTCGTCATTCGCCATATGCAATACGGCTTTTGACGTATCTGTTTTCCATTCTGCATTTATATTCACGTGAAAAACATCTATGAATTTAATTTCTAGACAATGACCATATGAAAAGTCAGTACTACAGGCAATAACAAGATTCCCTCCTTTAATTTCTAATATTTCCATATCCAGCCAACTCTCCTTAGAGATAAGAAAGTTGATTTTCTTTAATTTTTCCTTTATTTCCATCTGACTCAAATTTAGTTTTCAGGAACAATAATATGTGTATCTTCAGCCGCCTTTGCATTGTATTTTGGATTTACTTCTCCCCCTTTGCCGGGTTTTAAAGTACTAGTGTGGTGCCAATTCCCCTTAGAGTCAATATACTCCCACCCATAACCTTGCCCTTTGGAATCAACGCCTTCCTTACGTCTTCCAACCCTGTAAATATCTCCTTTTTTACCAAATTTGGGATCAGCAGGATGAATTCTAACTTCATATTTATACCCTCCTTCTACCCAACTTTCCCTTAATCCTCGACCTGGTTTATTCAATCCTTGTCGGCTCAGAGCTTTGTCCAAGTATGATTTAGGACTTCTCATCGAAACAACGGCATTACTCTTAGGCTTAGGAAAAATAACTCTATTGGAATGATTAGGATCAAATTGGCCATCTCCATCGGTCAGATCGTAGTATAAAATACCTAATTGAATACTTGAAATTCCCAATAATACAGCCGTTTCGGCCATTCTGGCTTCATGGTTATCTGAGGTATATTGATTGAACCAGACAACCAATTCTTCTTCCGATTTAAAGTTATGAATTTCATAACCAGTACTTATTCGAAACTCTTTACCTTCTATTAACTTTCCAGAATGATCCTCCAGTCTTCTAAAAAGTAATGGGTCGAGCCAACCCATCTCGCGAATTGCTACCCCTTGAAATCTCAATTCGGGATCACCAGTTTCTTCATTTAATTTAACCCAATAGTGATACCTTTCCAATCCATCTAAATCTATAGCTTCAATAGGGCCATTACTAGCAAATTGATATGGAGTCAACATAGGGTAGGTTCTTGCTAAAGGGTCAACACTCAAGAACCTCCCCAACGAAGGATTATAAATCCTAAACCCGTAATCGTAGTGATTTAAACCAAACTCCCCTTGCTGATCCTTTTCCTTCCCGTTAAAACCATACCTATAAAGCGAATCCCGGTAAGTCCGGCTAGCCATTTCCAAACCAAAGGGATAATAATCAGTAGCACTCGATACAGTAGCCCAAACACTATCCTGTAGCACACCGATGTTATCGGTAACTACGGTAAGGACATTCCCTAGGTGATTGCTTAGTTCATAACGTTTTTTACCTAAGTTTCGATGTGCTGGCATACGTCCGTGGGTGTACATCCCTAACCGGCTGCTGCCATAAATGGGCTGTTCCCTAAGCGCACTGTCTAGGTAGATGGCCAGGACATTGCCACCGGCATCGCGTAAATAGCGGGTGGTGGTGGTTATGTAGACACTGTCCAAGCGGGAGACGCTCTTGGCGATACGATTGCCTGCGCCGTCGTATCGAAAAGTAGTGACCAAGCTATCGTAATGGCTGCGGACTTCCCTTACTTTGCCATAAGGGGTCCAGGCGATGCGTACGCCTTCATGTTGGTCACGGACTAGGTTGCCGATGGCATCGTATTGGTACATGGCAATGGTATCACTAACTAAACGAGCGTTGAAGCCTTGTCCGCCGTCCGTGGTGAAGCGGTCTTGTAAATCGATACGTTCTGTGGCCCGCATGTCGGCATATTCATCACTGGGGACGTAGCTATCTTGCTTAGCCGTGATCCTTCGGTAGAGTTGTTCATTGGTGCGGACCGCTCCTGTATACACCCTATCTTGATCAATGGGCCTGTATTGCCTCAACCGGTTGGTCCCGGTATAATACGAATAGGTAAAATCATCTTGCAATGCCCCTTGGGCATCGTAACGCCGTAGGGTACCCAAGTTGCCATTGGCATCGTAGGTATATTCGGTATCATAGGCGGAAGGAGCGCTTGACCGGCTCACAAAACCAGTACCGGCCTGGTAGTCGGTTAACCCTCGTGCGCTGACGATCCGGTTCAATTGGTCATACCGGTATAGCATGGCTTGCATGCCCTTGGTCCTATCACTTTGCTGGTGACCTGTTTCGGCCAGGTCTGTTACCATCCAGGCGATATTCCCGTTGTACAAGCCATTGTCCGTATGGTGTTCTGAATATCGTGTCCAAAGTTGGTCACGCTGATCGATGGTGGTGACCGAAGGGTTTCTCGGCTGGTAGTCGCCGTTATAGTACCCCAGCGCAAAGGCATATGTATCTTCACCGGCATTGATATCTGCTAGGTTTGGCACAACCGCATCATCGGCAAATGGACGATTTACACCTTTCAGCCAACCCTGTAGTGTGTAGTAATAGTCTACACCTTGTACCCTATATTCCCCCAACTCTACGCGGGCCAGTGGTCCGTGCAGGTAGTAGGTATAGGTGGCCTCTCGGTCCCAAATATAACCGTCGGTAGAGGTAAATACCTCTTGTAGGCGGTTATCTGGGTCATAACGGTAGCGGTGTATGAACTGGTCAGCACTGTCATATTGGTACATGACAAAATTCACATTGCCACTGACCTGGTCATACAAATAATCTGTCCGTTTTGGTGCTATGCCGGGTAGTGCTTGTAATAGGCTTTTTACATTGCCATGCGTGTCGTAGCTGTAGTATGTCGCAGTCGTGTCGGTGGCAGGCTTATCGATCACCGCTAACCAAGCCACGCGGTTACGGAGGTGTTCTTGCTGAAAACCCGCCAGCCCATCTTTGGCTACATCGTAATAAGTGTTTGTAATATCAGCCAGTACATAATCCGCCGCTTGCGGGAAAGTGACAGACTCCAATGAATCTTTTAGTATTGCAGGTTCTTGTTCGCTAAATACTTCCCCTACTTCAATGATACGCCCCTGTTCGTCGTATTTGGTGTAAGAATACACAGTATCGAGCGCCTGTTGAGCATTTTGTGAAAGCCTAAGTTGTACCTTATCATCGTACCAGAACCGAGATGCGCCTGCATCCGGTGTTTGCTGCCATACTAATTGATCCAGCGAGTTATAGCGGTAGCCCGTACGGAGTTCGTGAGGGGGCTCAGAACGGTTGCCCGCTAAGAATTCCTTTACGGCCAGTGAACTAAGAGGACGAACTCCCTTAGGGGGTACAGTTTGCACCAAATTTCCCACCTGGTCGTAATAGTAAAGGGTATAGTGATATTCTTTTACCGCGTAGGTATAACTCATCTCATCTCTAAAAGATGCCAGGCATTGCGTATTATACCCACTGTAAAAGTCCGATACTCGGTTTTCATAGAGTTTATCTATCGTATAACCGACCAATACACTATCCTCACGGGCGGCATTTTCCAAGCAGCGTTGTACTTCGTCTTCCCAGTTTACGGTGTAATTAAAGATCGCTAATGCCGGATTATTTTCGTCATAAGCCAGGCATATGTCTACATCTTTGTACGTGACTTCATAAATTACTTCTACCCGCTGTAACCTGCTATACAGGACAAGGTCGGGAGCGTCCGGGTTTTCTATGGTGTAATAATAGTAGCCATTAGCACTAGGAGAAGCGTTATTAAATGTAAAGCTATGGCCAGCAGCCGAAGCAGCCCCGGTCAACGGGATGTCATTCCCACCTTCTACATATTTATACCAGCGATATAGGCTGGAAGGAGAGGTTCCTCGATCAACGTCCGCGGTGAGCGTAAAACTTTCACCATAGTTAATCACGTGATCCTTAGCAATATCTACGGAGTCTTGTGGGTGGTAGTAAACGCACAATTCATCCCCTCCATCCGAGCAGAATCCTGTATTCCAGTTTTGTCCTGTGACAAAAGGCAGAATGTCAGTGAACGTAAACTTATTACCTCTTATACTAGCGGCCCCAATATTTAGCCCACTGGGCGGTATGGCTCCGAAGAAGTGGTTATCATTAAGATAAAACTGGCTGAGATTAGTCCAATTGGACATCCCAGGGGGAAGTGTGCCCGTAAAGTTGTTGTAGGCAACATCAAACCTATCCATGAGTAGACAATTGCCAAGCTCAACGGGAAGATCACCACTGAAATTATTGTATCTCAACTCGATCCTTTCAAGGTTGGTCATTGCGCCTATTGCTGGATCTATACTTCCTGAAAACTTAATGGTTGAATTCCAAGACTTATCTAGGTGTATTTTTTCAAGATTAGAGAGTTGCCAGAAGGTATTGGGCATTGCTCCTCCTAAGTCGGTGTAAGAAAGATCGATATACCTCAATTGGGCCAATGCATTTATGTTAGCAGGAACATTTCCTGTAAAATCATTGAAGCCGAGGTCTAGGTAATGCAATTGAGACATGCCTGTGATTGCAGGAAAAGGTCCTGTAAGTGCGTGTTCAGACAAATCAAGAATTTCAAGGGCAGTCAGGTTTGAAATGCA
Source organism: Fulvivirga sp. (assembly GCA_028280565.1). Classification (GTDB taxonomy): domain Bacteria; phylum Bacteroidota; class Bacteroidia; order Cytophagales; family Cyclobacteriaceae; genus Fulvivirga. The sequence goes on along the minus strand of JANQLQ010000290.1, from coordinate 33,478 downwards.
CAAGGGGATATCACCTGTCAGCTCTTCAGTTTGCCAACTAATTCCCCCTAATTTTAGTTCTTTTAAGCTAGTTAAGCTGCACAAAGCAGTAGGAAAAGGACCAGAGAGCCGGTTGCTGGACAGGTCCAATATTTCTAAGTTGACTAAGCTAGATAAAGTGGATGGTAATGTGCCTGTCAAATTATTAGGTCTTCCACTGCCTACCCGGCTCATGTTTAGTGAAACCAAGTGGACCAGGTCACCGATAGAGGTAGGCATGGTTCCATTCAGCCCGTTCATGGCCAGGTCTAAGGCAACAACATGGCCGTTAGCATCTACCTGTACACCATACCAATTACTCACATCTTCCACGACCAGTGGATTAGCCGTGGCCCAACCGGTTTCGTTCTGCCATCCAAAACCCTCATTCATCTGCTGGTATATGTCTATGAGTGCGTCGTATTCTGCTTGCGACGGCAAAGGGGCAGGCACATTCGTTCTTTCCTCCGCCTGTGGACGTTTGTTTCTCAACTCATCCGTTAGCTTTTTAAAATACGGCTCTTTTTCTTGCCTTTCCCTTTTCTTGAGCAGGGCATTGTAGTAATACAGTCCCGTAGATTGGATAAGGGCGGTAGCCGGCGCACCGATCGTGTTCACCAACGTGATGACGGTATCCCTGGCACACACTAGCGGGTCGTCCTGTGCTACATCACCGAGCTGGCAACCGTATTTGTCTAGAATGCCTTGTAATGCTACTAGCTCACTGTGGGAGCCGATGTCAGCTCTGAATATGAATCTATAAATATTGCGGGTATTGCTGTTGTAATAATTTCTGAGGTGATTAGCTATGGCTGTGCTGTCTGCAACGGAAAAGTCGCCACATAGGGTAGTGAGATTGCCTACCACCATTTCCACTTCTTCATCACTCACAGGACTATCCAGGCCGTCATTTTGAAGGTTCCAATCCCTAACCTCATCTTCTTCCGTCGGCATATTATCATAAATTTCCAGCTCTTCCCTCACCTTGGGACAATCTAAGAACTCACTAATTTCCAATTTGGTCTTCCGCTTAGCTTCTAGGTAGAAATTACGAAAGAGGGTCCAGCGCTGGTAGCTTAGCCGGGCAGCATACTCTTCTGCCGTATACTCAGCTTGTCTCCGCATAAGATCGAGGTACAGGATGTGCTGACCTGTCGGGTCTTTCTCCGCATTTCCGTTAATGTAGAAATTGGTATTATTAGGATCAGTGACCTGCGCAAGTGAGCCAATAAAGGTATTGCTACCATCCGTTATGTTATCTCCATCACTGTCATAGGGGATATCTCCAAGGCTAATCGTGTTTAGTTTTGACTGCATATTACCTTGGTGGTTATACCCGCTTAGGTTGGGATCGGTGAAAAAGGGATCTTTGTTCAGCAGTTCGTCATAGCCCGCACCAAGTGCTTCCTCCCAATCCTGAATCCGGGCGACCTGTTTTTCAAATACTTCACTGGCCGTATTTTTTACGCATAGCTGGTAAGCGCAATAATCGGGGTGTGCTTCTATGCTGTCTTGGGGTACCTCGTAAATTGTGTCATCATTGTTTCCATAAAGTTCGACGAAGTGCTGTTCTATTGTCAAATAAATGTTCTCACAATCTTTTACCGCAATTTCATCTATGGCTTCATTGATCGCCGCTTCAGCGTCAGTACAGGTTTCGCGGCATACTTCGCAATCCGTAGAATCTACCACATAGCTGGTCCGGATCTGCTCGATTTCGGCCATTACAGCACTATCTTGGCTCAAAACCGTGCGCATTTCCTCGTAACTCAGCTCGCTGGGAAACACATTCTTAACCAGGGTGTAGTCACCGATACTTGGGAGTACTACGGTGAATAGAAGTGAGTCTACCGTCGCCGTTTGGCAATCTGCCGCAGTGATATTCTTTACTTCGTACTTTCCTGCCTCTAGGGATTGATTACCAGCTACTGCAGAAAGATCCAGCGCCAGCCCGTCCGGGTCAGTGATGATGATCTGCAGATCGAAACGACAAGCCTGGCAGCCGTACGCTGCCAAGTCTGCAGCTAGCGCACTCCAATCGTAACGAAACCCGTAACTTGTATTCGGTACGGTGTTCAAGATCTTATGGGTAAGTTGACTAACTCCATCCCCTTTTTGATTTTTACCGGTAATGTTAACCGTAACAGGAGCCGGGTCTAACGCTGCAAAACTGGTTAATGTATCTGTATTCACCGGGGGATCACCGGCTAGCGCTGTAGCGATGGTTCTATCCTCCTGGTCCATATAAGTGATGCTGACTTGCCCGTTGGCATCTACGGTCATGTTCTTTTTGTAATGTGAGGCATTCCCTACATTGCTGCCGAACAGCCTGATCAGTTCTGCCGGGGCAGCCTCCCCGTAGTAATACCGGGTAATGTGTCCCCCTTCCATGTTAAACGCCTCTCCTACCCCCGCCTGCCTAGCCAAACGCCCTGTGCCATCACGGGTATACTCCACCTGGGTATAGGTATGTCCATTCGCTAAGGGAACAAGGTCCCTGTGTAACTGTTGTAGATCATTTTTTACGGAATAATACCGGCTACTGCCACTAGTGTCATTCATTAAACTGTTAACGACGCGATGGTTATCGTAATGAAATTTCAACCTGTCAGCGGACGTGTTGGCGTTTACTTGTGGGTCAACTGCCTCAAAGAGGTTAAAACTTGCCCTGAAACCAAGGTCATCACTCCCTGCCGGGACGGGCAAGGCCTCCACTACCGGCCGCCCTTCGAAATCGTAAAACGACTCTCCGACAATGGCCACTTCTTGACTATTTAAATGTGTGACCACTTGGCGCTGCCGCAATGACCCGTCCAGGTAATTCATTATTTTCTTATACTTACCTTCTTCGCTAAAAATGGTTTGAACCTGCCAGTTCACTTGCGGCTCATGGTTGGCTACCACCAAGGGAGTGGGATCATAATTCCACTGTCCGTTTACCCGGTAGTCGGGATCGTTCGCGTCTATTCCTATGGCCCTCGCCCTGAACCATACCCTTCCACTGGGATAGTAGAGTTTTTGTTCATGGTAGGGAAGCGCCGTCGACACACCGGCAGGCTCTTTAAAGGCAAATGCCTCTTGAGCGGTAGTTCCCGTAAAATTTTCGTAATCGGCAATGTAGACCCATTCCAAGTCATAGCTGACCACCCGGTCACCGGGTATGTTCCAACTGGAATATACCTTCTGATTGGTAAATGTGTTGGCCAGGGTCAGTGGCGCTGCAGGGTCAAAAAAACCTGCTGGCTGTTTGTAGAGCAGTACTTTCAAATAAATAAACGTGCCGGGGGCATTGTTAACATCGTGCTTGCTTTCCACTAAAAAGTTATAATTCTCATCACAAACTACGGCGGTATCGTGGAAAACGGTGGCTAAGAAGAGCTGGGAAGCCATGTCCAATGACAATTCTTTCGTCCAAAGGCTATCCGTATTATACCGCAAGGTTAGCTTGAGCCCCGCCTCCCAAGGTATGGTAGTTTGCCTATCACCAAGATCATAAACCAGCTGAAATGCAAGGTAATACTTCCCTTCTATACATGGAGGAGCATCGAATATGCGCTCGGAAGTAAGTACAGCGAGGTCTGAAAAAGAGAATACTCTTTCTAAAGGACTCGCCGGGAATTGTCCATTGGCGCTGACACGGAGGGGTCCTGGAATGGTCTCTTGGCCCTGTGCAACAGGTAAAAGGAATAAGGTGGCTAGGCATAGGAAAACCAAATGCTTTAGCTTAATGGCGCTTCCTAGGTTATGGGGAGGACTCGTTCTTGCAGGTTGATGGTTAGCTCGCATACCGGGAATGAACATTATTTGGGTAACTTTTCATTAAAGATTCACGATCATTTGTTTGGGTTATATCCTCTAAAATGACAAGACAAGGAGGTGCTACCGCTCCCGAAGTCCTTGGATCATTTGTTCTAAACGTTCCAACCGACTTTCCAACTCACTGATCCGGGTCTCTTTGGCTTTTAATTCCTTTTCCTGCGCTATCGTATGCAGCGTCAACTGCTCTACCTGTTCCAACAGACGGGCGTCCATCTCTCCCAAGTCAATGCCATGCTCCACAACCTCCCCGGCCGAGGGCATGTTAGGAAGGTGCCCGTTTTGCTCAATAAAGCTTTGCGTATCTTCCAAGCTTGGTAGGTCATACCCTTCTTCGAATACGTAATCCGGCCAGGTATCGCGGTTGACATTGACTTCCCTAGCACCGATGTGGCCCTCTACCGCCAGTTTGTAATCCGCACGGGGGTCAAGGCCGATGCCGACATTGCCCGTAGCCCGCGAGATCCTGAGCCGGGTGGTACCTTCCGTCTGTAATTGAAGATCCTCATCATTACTGCTTAACAGGCCTTCATCGATCGTTAACCCGCGTTGGAAGTAGAATTTGGCACGGTCCGTATTAAATTGTACGGCCTGCAAGTCTTGGGGACCGATATCCACATATCCTTGGCCGGTACTGATCCTTAGCGCACCGGATTGGTTTCCCCTGACCGCACCGTTAACGTGAAGCGTCTCCGAAGGTGTAGCCGTACCAATGCCTACGTTCCCTGCGTTGTAATAGGTATTAGCCCCTGAAAGCAGCCAGATATCTTCACCCGGGTCAAAGGGCTGACCGTTAAGATAGAAAGCACTGGCATTCACCGTACCGGCCACGTCGAGCCTGTAAGCAGGGCTGGTTTTACCTAAGCCTAAATTGCCATTTTCTTGTAGTTTCAAAAGGATATTCGAGGTATGCGTGGTTTCTTTTCCTATCTCGAACGCGTTAGAGCCATTGGCATTCGCATCGATATTGAAGCGTATATTTCCATAGGAATTTAGCGTGATATGATCCCCATAGGTATCCCCGTAGGTAGAGCGTATGGAGTGCTGAGTATTGGTGCCGTAGGAGTCACTGTCCCAGGTAAAGAATATGCCACCGAACCGGTATAAGTTGGAGTAGCTGGCATTCACAGATTTTCCATAGATATGATTGCCAAAGTAGGTGTCTCTATTGGTTCCTTTGATAAAATAATTTGTATACACGGAGGATTCTGTAAGGTAACTGGAACCATCTACTTGGGTCATGGCGAGGTAATCACTGGCGTCCCTGTTCCGAAGTACGATGCCATAGCTGTCGGTGTTAGATTTCATTTCTATATACCCCCTGAGCCTTATCCAATCATCTGCCTCTCCGCCGAAGGTTGCATCGTCATCTATGTACCCATCTGGGTTTAGCTGTAAATTGCCGGTGGTTTCTAGCCGCCCATTGACCCTAAGGTGGTTGGTACTAAAATTTCCCCAGATAAGAGGTGCTGAAGTAGTTGAATTATCGATGTATAACCTATCTGAACTTGTTTCATTAAAACCTGAATTCGCTCCAATAAACACGTTTCTGCTGCCCCCTGATGAACTTTCACCGGATCTGTACCCTATAAAAACATTGGAAGTGCCCCCGGTATTCAGATAACCGCTATTATTCCCAATAAAAGTGTTATTCCCCCCAGAACCCGTGTTTCTTTCACCTGACCTAAATCCAATTGCAACATTCCCGGTTGACCTAAATCGATTCCCTGCATAATATCCGATAGCTACGTTTCGCGATTGATTAGTTAATGAATATCCTGCATAATTCCCTATTAGAATATTGGTGTTACCGGTTGTAATACTGTAACCCGTGAAGTACCCAAATAAAGAATTATCGAACCCTGTAGTATTCCTGTTACCAGAATAATATCCAAAAAAACTATTCTTAGTACCCGTAGTAGTATTTCGGCCGGAATATTGTCCAAAAAATGAATTGTAGTACCCTGTCGTTTTCTCGCCTGCGTAATACCCAAAAAAAGAACTATAGCCGGCCAATGTACCGGACCATTTCCCGAAGGTTGTTAAATGATCGGGCCAAAAAAGCATTGCATTTTCCTTTTTACTCGCCACCCAGCTATTATAGATTTTTACAATGTTACTTTTAGGTTTATCACCTAAGGCACTTTTACTACCTGAATATCCTGTTAAATCGGTTTGGCACCATCCTTTAGCAATTGGCGCGACAGTGCATCCAATAAGAATATATGAGATCCAAAAATGAAGTTTCTTTTTTTTCACAAGGGTCTTCCAAACAGTACTCATGATATTTCGGGTTTCAGTTAATAGAATGTTTAGTGATAGTTTCTTATAGGTGTAGATACAGGCGACAGCAGCAACGTCTTTGTTGTAAACCCGGTGCAACATATTTCGTAGAATACGTCCATCATTCGATGGAATTTCACTCTCTTACGATCGCACACCAAATTATTTGTCAGGACGACAGAACTTTTATTGGTTGATAACTTAAATGGACTGTATCGATATCTCATGGCTTAAAATAATAGAGGTTCATATCATTTTTTTCGAAGTCGGTAGCAATCACGATTTCCCCGTCCGGGGTTAAAAAGTGCATGGACATTTTATATAAAGTATCTCCTGATTTTTCAATCACCTCTGATGTCTTGGTAGTGTAATTTTCACTCAATACCGGGCCTATCTTTTTCCAAGTCTTGGCGGCCTTCCTAGAATTTACCAGTTCTCCTGTGGCAGAGATCTCATAGGTAAAGAGATTGCGCCATGTGTAAATTGAAAAGTTCAATGACTCGCCAGGAAGTACGGCCAGGTGGATCTCTCGCTGGACCGGTGAGGCGTGTACGTTGAATTTCTTTACTTCTACCAATTCTTCAACACCCGTGCGCTGTACTTCCCATATCTTGTTTCCCTGCAAGTCATATTTTTGAACATAGAAACCGTCATACAACGCGCCTAACTTTTTATATGGCTTTTGCCCCAATAGCCCGTAAGTGTATAAGCATTTGTGGGTAGCGTCTAATTGCCAATGATTAAAGGCCGCCGGCTGAACCGGACCGGGACTGCTGCTCATGACGCCGAATTGCCCATTGGAGGTGTTACCGGGTGTCCTAGTAGGGTATGAAATTATGCTGCCAAACCCATGGTTGGTGACTTCCATTTCGCCGTAAGACGGCATATGGGGCGAATAAGCGGGGCGTACATGGCGTTCTTTGACTTCCGGCTTTAGGGTCATCCGACGGGTGATGTTGGCCTGTTCATCAAAAACCAGTAGATCCGCCTGCATCTCGTTAGTTTCATAATTCACATACTTGGAAACCAAGTATTTATCTTTTCCGCTCTGCCCTAAAAAATGCCAATAGCTGGCATATTCAAGATCTTTAATGGGAGGAAGTTTAAAAATGTGCTTACTCCATGCCATGTCCTTCCTGCTAAAGCGATTCAGTATCAATTGCTCTGCGGCTTTCTTCTTCTTATGGAGTTCTTCACCTTCCGCAGTGACTAAAAGGTATAAGTTATCATCATCGCAAAAGATGTATTGTAAACTCTCGCCATATCCTGTGTTACCTTCTAGTTTGAATTGCTTTGGTTCTCCCTCACCTGCAAACTGTGTGACGTAAAAAGGCTTACTCAAGATATTCATGTTAAATTCAACAAAATAGACCGAGTTGCCCGTGGGAGAAGCAATAGTATATGCATAGTCGGGTTTATACATGAACCGGGTGGCCTTTTTCCAAATTAGATTGGCTTTTGTATCATAATAATGAAATTCGTATTCATTTTTTTTAAAGGGATCCGGTTTGGAGAACCGTATGATGAACCCTTTGTCCCGCAGGTAAACGGTTTCCTTAGGAACATACTTGGGGGTCAATTTTATATTCTGGATCTTATCTTGGGCAGGCAAAAGGCAGGTACATAGCAGCACAGCGGCTGTTGCCAGGAACGACGTTCGATTGGTGATAGATTTTCGATAGCTATACTCACTACTCCCACCACAGGATAGGGAAGTACCCGGCTGTAAATGGTGAAACCGCCACACCTGTACCGTAGGGCTTAGTGAATGGTATGTAGTAGTTTTCATCATTTCAAAATCTTATTCATGGGCTTGGCCTTCATGCTAATTCATAATAACCTCATAGCCCGGTAGTCTCGTTGCCGGGTGCCAGGTTCCCGCTCTTAATTGCACATACTTTGACTCTTGGAATTCTCCTGCATCAAATTTGGGTTGGATATCGAATACCAAAAATTCGATTACAGCGTATTGCCCCCCGCGATAGGTGTAGCTGAGTTCCTTGAGTGTATATGCCCGGGTATTTAAGGTCAATTTCACACTAGAAATAGGGCCTTCGGATTGATCGAGCCGATACGTTCTCATATCGTCTTCACTACTTTCGAGCACAGGATTATCATAAAGCCTAAAAATGCTGTCTAGGTTCATTTGGAAGGGGTCGGCCAGCTGTTCTTCAGTACTTGGATCACGTGATGCCACCATGATCTTTTTTGAAAGCTCATCTACGACTACCTGGTACTGTGTGTTCATTAGTAAGCGGATCTCGCCAAATGAGTAGTGATAATTTGTAGCCTGCTTTTTGATATCGGCCACTTGATCGAGCAGTTTTTCAGCGTCTTGACTGGTACCTTCGTACACTTTTACATGCATTTTAATATGGAGTCGGTTAGCATCACTGTAGGTTTGCCTTACCTTTTCCAACAGCTCCTTAAGCTCTTGGGCCTGTGTTGAAACGGACGGCAATAACATCAAGGCAATGAAGGTCAGTACAACACCCCTGTAAATCGTCGATCTCCACAGACTACTTCCACTACCTTTGGAGCCACCTTTTTCCCTATGAATTTCAAATGCTCGCCTCATCGTTCGATCATGTAGCTAATGTTTTCTGAAATGGTTTTTATCCCTTCTATGGTCTCTTTTTTGGTGAGGTAGAGGTTACCCTCTGCATCGTAATAAAACAAGGAGCCGTAGTTTTCTTCATCAAGGACTGCTTGCAAACGATAATCATCAAGATTATAGACATACGATCTCATATTACTCTTCTCCGGGTGTAGCCTTAGGTCATCAAACCACGCCGTCACCGTACTTCCGGCATCAAAATCAAGTGAAAGCAGTGCCTTGTTGATGGGACAAGTAAAGGAACCGGTGATCCTTTGCCAGCCATTGATGATCCTGCCTGCTGGCTGAAAAAAGCTTGTTGCCACTTGCTCTCCCCTAGGATTAGTGAAGTTAATATGAATGCCTAACCCGTCAGCCAAGCGTTGAGCGGCCAGGTGATCATCATTTACCGAGGCCCAAGCACTGATCCTGTAGGCCTTACCAGAATCTAACTGTAATAAGGGCTGCCTGAAATTGACCCTGCTGCTCACCCGTAAGCTCGATTTTCCCGTGTGCGCCAAGGTATTGTCTAAACTTGCCGCCGTGGCCGGGGAGTAGTTATTCCTCACGCGCATGCGGCCCGACCATAGGCCTGTATGGGGAGCTTCGCGGAAAACCACCAAAGAAAGTTCCGGGTCACTAGGATGGGGTTCTATACAAATGATTTCATTGGCTGGGACATAATTGGTGTACTTAGGATGTCCCGGTAGACCATAAAATAGATTCCTTGAAGTGACGTCGGCCCTTTCGACAAATTCCAACACCGCTGGTCTTACGGCTACTACGGCTAAATGTCCAAGTGCGGCGGTCACAGCATAATGGCTGTATGTTGAGATCTCCTCGTTGCCCAGTACCCAATTCCCTGAAATCCCTTGCTCCAAAAACTCGAAACCTGAATACGCCATTTCATCGTACCTCGTATTCACACCATTAGCAGAGACCAAGTGCCCCCCGTAATCATAGAGCGCTGCAGAATAAATACCTAGAATGTCCCGGTTCTCAACCTCGAAACTGTAAGGATTATACCGGGTGATATTCCCGGTGTTGATCCACTGGGGCAACGCTCCTATGGCCGCCATTGGCCAATTGAAATGCTCTAGGGTAAACGTTCCGTCTTTGGCAATGTCCACCCCTGCGGAGGCCTTTCTTAAGGCATCGTAGACGTAGGCACCATCGTTCCTCCATATGCCTAAATTGCCATTGGTATAAGCGTTGTGGGCAGGTAAGTTAACGTTGGAAGAGGTGAGTGGCCAAGAATCGGAAAACGTGGCAGCAGAGGCTTGCAGGATCTGCTGCCTCACATCCGTAGATACCTGTAGCAAGGTATCACGGATCAGCTGGTCCGGGAGCGCAAAAGGAACGGAACGGGTTATGGTGGTGTCCCCGATACAGTCGCTACATGAGTAATTGACTTTGAGTGATACATCATAAGTTCCGGGGCTGCCGTATGCATGCCAAGCTACTCGATCACGAGAAGTATTCCCATCCCCAAAATCCCAAATGTATTCGGTAGAAACACAGGGGTCGGCAATCTCAAAAACTGGATCAAATTTCATAGCACAGAGGTATCGCTTACTTCCGAAGTTGACAGTATCAGGGAATATACCGCATCTTACAATAAGCAGGATCTTGCGGCTCGACAGGGCCAGGCCCGGGGCGTTTGAATTTGTGATCTTATAGTAGAACTCCGTGCTATCGTACTGCTGGACCAAGTTAGGCAACGTAAAAACATAACCGTTCAAGATCGGTGAAGTCATCGGTATGTCGGCCCCGCCCGGTACATACTGGAACCACTGGTAAGTACTTCGTGGATTGGTGGCAGTATCCACACGGGCCACGAAACTAACGCTGCCTCCCACAAACGCTTGATATTGCCGCTCAGTATCAATTGAATCTTGCGGACTGTAATAATGCCGGTTCAGCGCAGGGCGAGGAACGATATCCGCAAAAGTGAGTTGGTTGTGACTGACATTAAGATTGAGTGTGGAAGACGGATCGAATATGGGAATAGAATCAAAGTTATTAAAAGAGATGTTTAAATTCCGGCTCACCATGCCCATCTGTCCAAAATAGCTGGGTAAGGTACCTTCAAAACTATTATTCTGAAGATAAAGGTCCTGTAGGAAAGTCCAACTGCTAAAGTCGGGGATCGGTAATTGGAGTTCGTTGTGGCTAAGGTTCAAATATCTTAAACTGCTGAAGGTGCTAAAGTACGAGGGTGGCGGCCCAGCTAAATTATTAAAGGAAAGATCTAACCGCTGCAGGTTGACGAGTTGGTTAAAGTTGGCCGATAGTGGCAAGGGGATGTTGTTATTTTGCAGAAATAACTCCTGGATACTCACCATGCTGGCAGAGCCGAACCAAGCGGGAAGTTGTCCTATCCCATTGTTGGCCAAATTAAGATGGCGCAAATTCGGGATATTCTTGATATGTTCAGGGATAGGAAAAAGGCGGTTGCTGGTGAGCACCAACTTTTCAAGAGTAGTCACATTGACCAGGTCAAGCGGTAGTTCAAACAGATCGCTGGACTCTACATAAAGTTCCCTGAGCAACGGCATTTGTCCTATGATCTCCCAATTCGCCGCTTGCAGGTTGGGATTATTTCCCATGAACAAATACTGCAAGTTGGACAATTGATTAAAGTTGCCGGGCAGCCCCGGCAATTGACAATAGCGAAGGTTTAAGGTGGCTAGCGAGGGGTTGTATTGCAGAGTATCCACAATGTTTTGCAAGATCGCCAGGTCAGAATAGTTGTTCTGGGCCAGGCTTAAGTAAGTAAGACTAGACAAGCCGTCAAAAGTAGCCGGCAGTTGGGTGAAGTTTATGTTTTCCAGGAACAGGTTGCGCAGTAATGGCAAATCGATCAGCATATCCGGGAACACACCATCGGTTTGGTGTAAGCTAGGGTTGTTACTCAAATAAAGGGTTTGAAGCGCATTGAGTTCTTTTATACCATTTTCAAAGGATGTGGGCCGTAAAGAGCATTGTACAAGCAGCAATGACTGCAATTTATCCAGTGCACGAAGTGTATCCGGAAAGGCATTGGGCATACCCAGATCATTATAAGAGAGATCCAGTGACCTCAAATCTGCCAGGTTGCCATAGCTCGCCGGGATCGGGCCTGTAAGTTTTTCAGGGCGTATGAAACTGCTTTGGAGATTGAGTATTTGAAGCTTAACTAATAGTCCAATCGAAGCGGGAAAACTTCCAGTGAACGAGTTATTAGAAAGATTAAGTGTAATTAAGTTGGTCAAATTATCTAAGACTGGGATAGAGCCCCTGAGCGTATTACTAAAGAGCGATAAGTATTGCAACGCTTTAAGATCATTGATAGAGGGAGGAAGTGGTCCGTCCAGGCCTATCGAATTAAGATTGATAGAGGTAATATCTCCATTACTAATTTCTACTCCATATAATGCCGAATCAGGGTAACTCTCTATTTGCCCCTGTGTCCAACGGGCGAATTCACTCCATTGATCTCCCCGGGTGGAATCGTAAATCGCTTGCAGCGCTTGTCGTTCAATGCTGTCCGGCACAATGCCTTGGCTGTAGCCTGCTTGTGCTAGGAAGAGCAAGATAACAATGTACGGGGTTTTCCCTAAACCATATCGTATGAGGCTTTTCATTCGTTGGGGATGATCAGTGTTTTGTTATAGTGTTTTCTATTTCCGGGTTGAGAAGGGTCTTCCAAGGCGGATAACTGCCCGGCGCTAACATACAATTGATTCCGCCTACCCGAGCGGATGATCATGGCTTCATAAGCATCGCTTGTTAATGGCTTGTCAGCATAAAGCGTTGCCGACTCGTCAAAGTTTCCGAGGTAAGTCGCTCGAGTCACAGGCTCCACAAAATTTCCCGTGACGGGGTATAATAAAAGCTCATCTCCCGGAAATAGTGCGCCCGCCAAAGTAGTGGCAAAACTGTAACGATTGTCTTCCAATTCGGTAAGATCTTCCATCGTAAGTTTTACTCCTACATTTTCAAATGCAGCCCCCATACCTTCGTATTGGGTGTAAGCGGGTATGTTGTACTGGTAAACGGGTTGGTCAAAGTTATTATTGACCGTAGTGAGCAAGGGTTCTCCTGTTAATTTGTCCCATTTAATGTGACGCGTTTTTAATAAAGAGCCGCCATCATAGGCTTCTATGCTTTCTAAAATACCTTTCTTGAAAACGACTTTATTCGTAGCGGCTGACCGTAGCTCTCTTGCGGTTTTACTCACGTTGGGCCAGCCTGTAAACACGGGTATGGGCACAATGGCAAACAAAATAGGGATATGAAGAATGTCAACGTTGCCCCTTAGGCCTCCCCCCCAGGTCTTGTCTTCAAATTGTCTCAGGTCTGTAAAAAACTCTTGTTCCTGCCCTAAGGTGAATTTCTCAACGGCAGGGTTAGAAAGGTCAGCGGACGACGCTACCCCAAAAGTACCATCCTCATTTTGAGTAAAGAGGTTAGAAACGACATTGATCTTTTCTTCGTCATAAATCCTCGGATTACTCAAGTAATTGTATTTGACCCATGAAATCGGCTCCTCTTCAAATTCCCCCATAGTACTTTGCCGGTAATTGCTGACTTTCTTGGTTTTACCGTGCATGTCATTCGTTACCACGCTATAGCCCTGGCTAGAGGCTAACTTATTGATGGAGATACTGCCTAGGAAAGGTACGAGCACCGATAGTTTATAAGGTTTATCATCTTTTTCCGTCTCGTCGGTGATCACGGGAAAATCCCGGGCAGTAAAGAACTCATGTACCGTCCTCCCCGTGGTGCTAAAGCTGGAGGGCTCACCTGTAGGAAAGATCAATTCCCCATTTCCAACATCGATATGATTTACCTCCTTTCCGGCCTGGTAAGCCGCGGCAAGGCTAGAGACAGCTACCCGGCTATAACCTACTTGAGGTCCCGGGTAATAACTTTCATTGATAGGGTATTCGAAAAATAGGTTATTATCCGCCCTTAAGGGAATGGACTGGCTATATCTTTTAGCATAGCGTAAGGGGTTTTCATCTCCTCCAATAAATGGCTCATAGGCGGCCACTCCGCTGCTTATGGTTTCACCATTTTCTTCAGTAGTGTATTCATAGAGCTGGCCGTATATGCCATCTTTATCGTACTGCCATTGATCTTTTAACGTGATTTGTCTCACTCTAAGCCCTCCCCCATACTTCACCTTATCCGGTGAGTTGAGCTTTATCCAGGCATTTTCGGCGATTACCTGTCGGCCCCAGTTTTTCGAAGAACAGTAGTTATAGAAGCCCTCGAACATTTGCCGGATCTGCCCAAATATGCTTCCAAGACTTTTGATCTGTTTCGCCCGGGAGCCCGGATCATCCGTTTGGTTCAACCTTCTACCGGAATTCGCCAGGTCAGGTTGGTTGGTCCTGATGTGCTGCCATGCCCTCAGGGAGAACGGATGGTGGCCTTCTTCCTTTTTCAAGTGGAAATAACCATAAACATAGTTTCCCGAAGCATCCTTTTCTAAGCCCATGGGCTTAGAGAGATCGATGTCTGCATACCCGGAAATAAACTCGTCAAAGCCCTCCCCGACACTTCTCAGGTTGATCTTGGCCTTGAAATACAACTGCTTCCTTTTCAAGTCTAGGTATCTCTTTACGACTGCCTCCTGGCCAGGATCCACGTCACCCGGCAGTGGAGACTCCAGTTTAAAACGGATCTTCGTATCAGCGTCATTTAAGAGAAAGTCACGTGTTGGATCCAAGGTAGCTGCGGCACTGTACGGATCCACCAGCGTAGTCATCTGCATGGCGGGAAGGTGCTGCACGTAAGCATAGTCATCTGTTTCGTAATCGATAAGCAGTTCAGAACCTGAAGGCATTTTGATCTTACCCAGGCTCCACGAGGCGGCATAACGGTCAATGGCCTCTTTCATAGATGGGTCTTGTAGAGCATATGGGAAATCCTTATTACGCTCTACATTGCCTGGCGGGTAGGGTTTGTAATTCCCCCATCGGTCATAAGCGTATAAGTCATAAGAAGGGTTATTCGTTGCGTAGGAAAACTCATAGGGATTTAGACGGCCCCTCGTAGTATTCCCGTACTCGAACCAGAGCTTTTTTAAGGTAAGCTTCCCGCTACCGAGTGCATTATTAAAAACACCTGGACAGAGCGAATAATCATATTCAAACTTGACCGTCTTTATTGGGAAACTCCCGTTGGCGGCCCTGGTAAACAATTCTATTTGCCGAAGGGCTTTCAGGCTACTGCCGTGGTTGTTACTATCTTGTAATTTGCTGGCTACACCGCGACCGTCTTGCCGGTCTTGCAAGGTAAATTTTGCAATATGCGATTTGGTTTCAGCTTGGGTGAGGTACCAGATCTCCTTTTGCCCATAAACAAAACTACCTTTATCGTCTCGTGGGTCTGTTTCCCACCCTTTCACATAATGAGCTTGTGAATAAGGATCGCGCCACTGGTAAGGGGCGTTGCCGGGGGTGACTTTTTGATAGGTAAATTTCACCCAATACCCTAGGTCGTCTTCGGTGACCCCGTCACCGGTAACATCCACGTAATCCGACCCTACTACCGATGTAAGTAAGTAAGAATAAGCATAGGCCGGCATTTCGACACGTTTTAAATACTTATCGGTGTGCCGGTATTCGAAATAAGGATCTCCACTTCCTCCATTCCCAACATTGACCCTAGCGGCTTGCCCTGCTTGTTTGGATGCGCTAAAGGTCACTTCTTCTTGGTAGAGGTTATACGCCGGTATGGCATAGGTATACCTCAGTCCACTAGGCGTGAGGGCTGTCATTCCTGCCAAGTGATGCCCCTGGTTTCCCGACCGATCCAAATCACGGACAACTCCATTATGGTCTAAGTACCGTGTCTTGAAAAGCGAGTTTAGCTCCTGGCGAGCCGGATCTACCAACTCATCGTTGGTAATGGACTGTATTACTTGGCTTCTTGGCTTTCTTTTAGCGAGTTCGGGAGACGGAATAGCGCCATTCCAAGACCGGTTCTCTAGTTGGGCTGATGCCTCGGGAGACCTGTTGGTCCCAGACAGTTTTACCCGTACGGCTGCATCGCCTCCTAGTCTGTTCAACGGGTTAATACTTTCTCCAACCGGCTCTCCATGTACTTTGAAATACCAGGGCTCATATATCGAATTAGCCGATGATGTCGTAAACGTAGCTGAACCGGCGGTTTGACTATTCCATAGGCCAGACCTAGACTCGGAATGATTCACATTACGATTAAAGCCTACATGAGTCAATCCCGGGCTTGCATCTACTCCTATCGAGCCCCCGGTGGATTTAGAAACTGTTTCAGGGTCATGAACGGTTCCATAATCGTTGCGCATAGGTCGGTACATCGCACTAAATCCTTGCCCCGTGGCAGAGTAGATATCGTACGTCAAGGAAGGGATCCCCAAATTGGGTGTTTCTTTGCTGACAATACCGTCTTTTTCCCGGTTGAAGTCCAGCAGGGGCCTGTCCCCAGTGGCATATTGGTAATTCATGTACCCAAAGGCACTGGAGGGCACACGTTTCCTATCATTTTTTAGCCGTTGTTCATTATAAAACCCTCGTACATACCCATGGGCATCCACCGCCCACCAAGCTGCTCCAGCTTTGAACGTAAGCGCAATATTTGTGCTTCGCATAGGCATGGTCACTTGTGGTGTGTATCCCTGTGCAGCAAGTGAAAGTGTACTGGTTACATTCGCATTGTTAGCTCTTTCAGCAGGGTCTTCTTCGTTCATTTTTGGCAACTTCCCTTCCACCTGGAAATCATGTGTAAATGCCATGTTGTACAAACCTGCCTTGGAGTTATACCCTGCTCCTAACCCAAAGTCTCCAAATTTAGTCCCTAACGTAAGAGAGGGGTTAACACCAATACCTTCTTTTGGGTTTAAACTGAGGTCTAACCCTACACCGCCAGTCATACTGTTTCCTACAGCTTTTTCATAGCCAACAGAACCATCGATACTGTAGCTGAACCCCTGGTAATTATTTTGAGAAACACTCAAGCCTAACCCAAGCTGACCAGCCCCGCCAAAAATCTCATTTCCTACACCCGCCCCGAGGCCTACGGTTACACTAGGCTTGATGGACATCTTGGTGTAAACTTGATCACCTTTGAATTCATCCGGGAGTCCCCTCATTTGCCTAGAAACCGCCCCTGGATTAAGGTTAAAACCAAGGCCTACCCAGCTGGCCTCTTGGTCCATCCCTATGCCGGATTGGTAGGATAAGTTGAAAGGATAGCCACCGTTAGGGCCAGGCAATTCAAATAGTGGGATGTTATAGTTAAAATCACCGGTGAAAAGGTCCACCATATCTGCTGCACTGGCCGGCTGGAAGGATTGGAATTCCGGTTGGCTAGGTCCTGAAGTTAAGCCATAAGCGGTGGGGACGGTCAAATGAACCGAGAATAGGCAGAGAAGCATAATGGCAATCTTCTTTCGATAGGGGCTTACAGTTGGGGTCATATTTCTAGCAAAATATTGTTTTTGTTAAGTTTAAGTTCAACAGGTTCTTTGCTTATCCATGGGGAGTTAATAATGATGCTCACTTGCTGTACCCTCGTATCTGGATTTTCGAACCCTAACAAAAATGATCTCGAAGATGACAGTCCCATGGTATCTTCAAAATGAAATAACTTACAATCCAGCTTCTGCCCATTATGTTCCAGTTCAATGTCGTATTGGAAGCGGTAAGAGAAATAATAGATTTTTTGCTGGTACTCGTCTAAGGACGCCACGCCGTACTTCATCACATCTTGTGTTGGATCAGCCAGTGAGAAGGTCAAATGATAAAATTGCATACCCACTGCTTCATCTCGATTTTCTTTTAACCGCAGGGGGTCGATAACGCTCGTATTGGACTTCAGTAAGTACCTGTAGTCATCCGGTTGATATTGAACTTTTATGTTATAATTACTTACCCTTTGGGTAGTTAGCAGCCCATTGCCAGGATTCTCTACCCAGTGGATGTATTGATGTTCTGCGCTCATCTTTTGGCAACCATATAACGTCAATGGAATTACAAGGGAGGCTAGGACGCGATAGGTAAGCCTAATAATACTCCGCCGAGATTCACAAACCATCTGCTGAACCATCTTTAGTATTTATCTTTTGGAACAAAAGACTATTGATCTTTTTAGCGCCATTTTCACAAGCGAGTCTTACCATTTCTTGATGTTCCATTCCGCAAGCATCTATGACATGCGCCACTACGTTATACCCTAGGGCATGATCGATAATGATCATAGAAGATTCTTGGTCACTGTAGAGTAACTCGGTCTTGGGCTGGTAAAGCAGTTGGGTGTTTTCTTCATTGAGCACATACCATTTCACTTTATAAGGAGCCCGGCCCTTGCTCACATCAACATAGTACTCTGTGGTGTTTTCTATCCCTTTGCAGTCAAGATCTGTGGGTTTTACTAGTATCTCTAACTCCGGGCGCTCATGTTCTAAAGGTTCGGGGATGTTGAACAAGAACTGTTGACTCTCTCCCAAGTCGTCCTTCAAAATAGCTTTGTAGACCGTATCGTAGTCCCAGGAATCCTTATAGCTTTCCAATGGGATATTATAAAAATTAGCACCCAACTCCTTTTTAAGGCGAATATCTACTAAAGTTTCATTTGACATTTTCAGAATAACGAGGCGGATCACGTCTTCTACTCCGTATTTATCCACGTATTCAATGCTTAATTCTTTCCCGGGAAGATCAATTACACCATTGACCTGGGCCGGGTTGATGTAGTAGGCAGCCTGCCCGCTTTTGATCGAAGAGGCTTGCCCCAAGCCTAAGAAGGAAAGGCAGGACAATGCCAACACCATGACGAGATGAAGGCGACGTACCGATTTGTATGTAGCTACAGCACTCATGGGCTATCTTCTTTATTGATGGAGCTTATCCCTATCCTGATCTCCAAGGGAGAACTGAACACAGAACTTAAATTTTGGTTGATGAGATAATACCCTGAAACATTTATTGCGGCCTTGCCGCCCACAGGAAGTAAATATCCTGCCCCAATCCTGAACTCATGGGTAGGTATCTCATCTTCAAGATTCTCGGCCGAAGGCACGTACAGATCTTCGAACTGGAGATAGGCGGCCTGCCTGAAGACCTCTTTTTTCACAAAGGACCGGATACCCGTACCCGGCCAAACATTTTTAAAATCTCCAAGTCCCCCAAAGTTGAAACTGGGCCCTAAACCCAACGACAGGTTTTTTATTGCATAAAGACCGATAGCCGGCGAAAAACGCTGTAGTGTTATTCCCTTTTCACCTTCCCCTATGGCAACGAGTCCTTCATAATACTTCTTCTTGAACAGGCTTGATTTTTCTTTGAGCATCAAGACACTTTGGTTAGAATCTATCCGATGTCTTACTATTTTTTTCTTTTCACCAGTAAGCTCTTTCACCGAAATGCTATCTATGATGCTTAGTTCATCGTCTAATAGCGATTTACCGGGCAAGGCAGGTTTGAATTCAGACGGATCAAGTTGAAAATCTTGCCCCAAGGAAGAATGCGGGTTAGTCGTTAAGATGTTATTAGCCTTACGCTGCTGTTCATCAAAACGTGAAAGTATCGACTGGATCATTGCGGGTTCTGACAACTCCTGGTATTGATTGTGTAAGTTGACGAAATGCATGACTGAATCCGGCAAGCTTCCCAGTTGTCTTTCAGACAAGACTAGATCATTATGGACGGCTTGTAAGGTGTCCTGGCTCTCATCGATGATCTCTTTTGATATAGATTCATCGACATTCAGCCGGATACCCTGCCCACTCGAATACCCTAGTGAGAGAGCTAAACAAATCGATACTAGAAACAGGGGTTGGACTTGCATTTTTACAAATTAGCAATACAAATAAAGTTGGATATACGATAGGTGTCAACATTTTTAGTTGTAATTTTTACTGCAATTCGTCACAAAAAATTACATCAAAAAAACGGTTCAAAGCCCCTGTTTTACGGCCTAAAACCTGTCTAAAACCCTAGGAAAGTATACTTGACCGGTACGTTAAAAATGATGAAACTAACCAAACTATCATATTTGAAATCAATTAGTTATATACCCGATTTTTTCCTTACCACATGTTAGGAGACTTTGACATGGTTTTATTCCTCAAGCCCTGCAGTTCAGTCATTTTTCCTCTAAAGCGTTACCGATCAACCTTTTAAGCTCAAGAACGATCTTTTCTACTCATCAAAGAAGGTAACCAGAAGTTATCGGGAACTTTTTGTCGCATTTAAGACCATAACATACATGGTGATATGAACTATTGATTCAGCTCGCTTAAACTTCTGCGGTCGTTCATTGTTTAGCAGTGACTTTCTTTAAGCATACCCGGCAAGACCAGGCTATTGAAATTTTCCAGGTTAAGCAAGACAATGGATCAAACCGGGGCTATTCTTTAAAAATCATCCCCGAACCCGGTGTGTTTTCTTCACTGTTCCAGGCAGGATACCAGTAGTGCTCCGTTCTTTCCTCGCCATCACCGTCATAATCGTAATATCCCACCCCTAATCTCACATTTGTCCAGGGGTTGGTATGCATTTTATCTAGGTAGGACACCGGGAAAGCTACTTCTACCTGCACGCCTTTGTCATTTTTGGAAATCGCCGATCTTACCCCTTCTGGCAGTCTATCCAGGTTATAAACGGCGTCTTTTTCCTTGAAGGTTTGTAGATAAACCAACCACTCTTGCCCCCTTCCTTCTCCCACGTTCATAGCGCTTACATGCCTCGGCCGGGCATCCAATCCAATGATCAGTGCATCTTGTCCCCAAAATGACCCTTTTTCGTTTACGAATAGGTCATCATCTTTAATATCGAACGCCATGTAAAAATGTTCTTCATCGTAGGAAGAAGAGAACTTAATGGTACAATCCTTCTCGCCGTGGTAGTTGAAGGGTTTACCCCGCATATTCTTTTCTTGTAAAGTGATCCACGGCCCTTTCCACTCTTTGATATTACCATCTACCTTAACCTTTTTAGCACTCTGTGATACCTTCTGTTTGAATATCGGGGCAAAGGAAAGCGTATTTTGTAGCACCACATTTGGACGTCCTTCGTATTCATAGTCCACCTCGGCACGGATACGGATGGGCGATAGCGAAGTAAGATCCTTCCCGTGATCATTTTTTATCATGAGCTGGAACGCTGCAACATCATTGGGTTCAACCACAAGGGTCTCTTTTTCCAATTGATAAAACAATGACGAGTGTGCCACACCTTCCAAGTTAACGGTCATTTTATGATCACTATCATTGGTGATCTTCACCGAGGTGGTTACTTGCCCCAGTTGAGTGTTGTCTAGGTATACCGGCTCCACTTTCACTGGGAAAGGCCTGTTCCTTACCAGTTTCACGATATCTTCTGTCACCACATCTTCATCCCAAATACCTTCAAGAAGTAAATTGGCCAGCAGGGGCCCTTTTTCAGTCATTGTGACCCATACCACGTGATCAAACTCCCCATAAGCCGGTCCCCGGAGCCGGCTTCCGCCCCCGGTAGTGGCTAGTGCAATGTATTTCCCCTTATTCTTTTGTGTTTTCCAATAACGGTGATAGTGACCGGCAAATACGTTATGATCCCTATCGGCCAATAGCTTTTCTACATCACTCCATCGCTTGGTATCTTTCTGCACCCATAAGGGTTGGTGTAAGAATACAAGGGTCCATTTCACATCTTGGTTATCAGCGAGTACTTTTTTGACATATTCGTATTGCTCATCGTCGATCGTCCCTCTTCCCGCCCCTCTCAGGTTGTCTTCAGAGTTAAGACACAAGAAAAGAACATCTTTATACACGAAATGATAGTAGGTCACCCCGAATAGCTCTTCCCATTTCTTTTCCATCACCTCGTTCGTGATGTCATGGTTACCCGGTACATAAAAGAAGGGCATTTGCAAGGTATCAATAAAGCCCATGAACTCTGTCCATTCAGCATCCAGGCGGTCCGTATCACGAGTATACCCTTCGATCAGGTCCCCCACGCTCATCACAAATTCAGGCTGTAGGAGGTTGAGTCTCTTCATTCCCTCTAAAAATACACCCGGGCGATGCCCCCCGGTACGGTCAGTCACGATGGCAAACTGGAATTGTTCCTTTGAATCATTCCAATCGATGTTATTCCATGGCTTTTGACTTGTAGGGATATCGACAATGATCCTCGGCGATTGTTGGGCTAAGGTTGAAAGGCTGCATGCTATTAAAAATAGCGCAGGTAATAAGGTTTTCATATCTATGGGTTTTGCCACCAAGTTCATTAATACATCTTACTAAATACGGAATTTGGCTTTACTAAATCATTAATTATATGACCAATTTGATACCAAAAGTCCCAGACCAGATCAGTGCAGTATACCTACCCAACACATTAGTTTTACCTACAAAAAGAGCCTTGGGGGTAAGCGCACTTCAAAAACCTCCTGTAAGTATCAAAAAAAACTTCTCTTACTCTATTTCGTCAATACACGAAGAAACCAGCCCATTGGAACGATTGGGGTGGTTTAGAGAGCATGATCTTCTTTTACTCGTAACGTAGCGCTTCCACAGGATTGCCCAGCGTTACTTTGAGCACCTGGTAGCTCATCGCGATCAAAGACACACCAAACATTAACAAACCCGACATGATAAATACAGAAGCCTCTATCGCTGTGGCATACGCAAAATCGGACAACCATAGTCCCATGAAATACCATGCGATAGGGATGGAAACTAGGAATCCTACTAATACCAACTTGGTAAAATCACGAGTAAGAAGATAAAATAATTGCCGTACCCTGGCCCCCAGTATTTTCCGCACCCCAATCTCTTTCACGCGCTGTTCCGCCATAAATGTAGACAATCCAAACAAACCTAAGGCAGCTAGCAGCACCGCTAGCCCGGAAAAATATAGGACAACAGACGATAACCTACGTTCATCATCATAAAGTGATCTAAGGCCGTTTTGAAGATACTCTATGGAGAGTGGAAACCCCGGTTTCCAATGGGACCATTCCTCTTTCAAAAAGGCTTCTACAGCGGGTCGTTTCGTGGGATCTGCCCGGGCTAAGACACTACCCGGCCTGCCCTCATTTACCAAGAAAATGATAGGTACAATGGATTCCCTAAGGGATTCATAATGAAAGTCTTTAACAACACCCACCACGTGCCCGGCCAGTATCTTCCCATAATCTAAACGCTTACCCAAAGCTGCTTGGGGAGAACTCCATCCAATAGCTTTGACGGCTGCCTCATTAACAATAAAAGCTTGTGAAGAGTCACTGCTCAAATTTTTATCAAAAAACCGTCCTGCTGCAAGTTCAACGCCTAAAGAGGGCAAATAATCAAAGTCCACGTGCACGTCAGCCATGATGAGGGAGGCCGTCTGCTGGTCTTCCACTTCAGCGAAGACAAACTGGCTGGAAAGAAGGCGATCAAAAGATGGTACCCGGCTGGAGAGGCTGACTTCGAATATTCCTTCGTGTGATAACAAACGGTCCTGGATCAGCTCATATTGTTCGTACATATCTGCATCAAACGGAAGCACGATCAAGTCATTTGTGTTAAAGCCGGGGTCCTTCTTTTGAATATAGCCTAGTTGGTCCTGGATCACTCCTACGGAAGCTACCAGCCCTCCTGAAATCAGGAATTGAAGCACAACCAGTACGGACCGGAAGTTGAACTTAACACCGATAGACCGGGGGCGCCGCCTTAAAATCGATGCTGGCTGAAACGAAGATAAGTAGAGCGCTGGGTAGGACCCAGCAACTAAGCCCGTCACTAGGGTGGTGCCCAAGATGAGCAATAAGATATCCGGGTTCGTTAAAAAATCCAGTGTCAACGGTTTCGATACAAGGTCACGAAAAAATGGTAATGCCGCGTAAACTACGATCAATGAAATGAACATGGCAAAAAGAGCATACAGCAGTGATTCCACAAAATACTGTTGTATGAGCGCTGTTTTCTGTGCGCCCATCACTTTTCTCACCCCTACTTCTTTCGATCTCTTAGAGGCTTTGGCGGTAGACAGGTTCATAAAATTGATACAAGCAATTAAAAGGATCAGTGCAGCGACCAGCGCAAACAGGTACACCAAACGGATATTGCCATTCGGTTCGATTTCCAAGTCCGTATGTGATCGTAAATGAATATCGGCCAGTGGCATAAGGTGGAGCCGGTTGATGTCGGAAGCGGTAGTAATTGTTCTCACCGGGAGGTGCTTATCCAAGAAAGATGGGACCAGGGATTCGAAAAAAGGTTGCTGTTCCGGGTCCCGGAATAACAGGTATGTAGCATAGACATTATCCCACCAGCGTTGCATCATATTCTCCTTCCCCACTTGTTGCTCAAATGTGGGGAATGAACAAAGCATTTGCCATCGAAAATGAGAGTTGGAAGGTATGTCTTCTACTACACCCGTAACTTTAAGCTCAATTTTTGGGTTTGCCTCAGAAAGTGTCAAAACTTTCCCTAAAGCCTCTTCATCTTGGAAATATTTGCGAGCTACCGACGTTGTGATCACCACTGTATTGGGCTCGAGCAGTGCAGTTGCGGGATCACCAGCCACAAACTGCCATGAAAAGACTTTAAAGACATCCGCATCAGCGTAGAAGAAATTCTCTTGCAAAAAGTGACTGTCCTCATATGCTATTAATTGTGGATCAGTAAGCTTAAAACGGACCGCCTGCTCAATTATCCCCTCGAATTCATTTTCGATCAAAGGAGCAAAACCAGGGGCAACGGTACCCAAATGTAAATTGGTCGAACCATCTTCATTAAGCCACTCCCGGCTGATCCTGTAGATCCTTTCGGAGTGGGTATGGTAGCGGTCATAGTTGGTTTCATATTGCACGTACAATAAGATGAGCAACGTGGTGGACATCCCTAAGACTAACCCGAAAATATTGATAAATGAAAAAGACTTATGCCTGAGCATAGTCCTAATCGACAGCTTAAAGTAATGCTTGAAAAACATTGTTTTATTATTCTCATTTTTAATATCAAAAGGCGAGAAAAAGCCACGAAGTAAATGAATAGCATCTACCCAATACATCAAGTAAGCAAAGGGTTTACTTCTTGTTTCAAGCCTTTGGCAATAAAGCTCATAGAGATCCCCAAAAAACTCTTCCCGGTAACGGTCACGGATCAACTTAGAGATGAGCCAATCAGCGACTTGGGGTGTATGCTTCTTATTGTCTTCCATTAGATACCGGGGTCCAGGCCGGGGATCAACTGCCACATGCTTAATCGTACTTCTTGGGTCGAGCGCAATTGGCGCATACCTATTTCGGTAAGCCTGAAAAGTCGCTTTCTACGGTCGCCTCGTTTGCTACTGTTCCCACCCATCTCAGATTGAAGTAACCCCTTGTCTTGTAGCCTGTAAAGCGTAATATGCACAGCGCCCAAAAGAATACTTCTACCGGTATGCTTTTCTATTTCACGTTTTACAGATACCCCATAGGCCTCGTCCTCTAAAATGCAAACCGCCAAAAGCACTAGTTCTTCAAATTCGCCTAGTCCCTTATTTTTCATTTGTTATACATTGTATATTATACAAAGTTATAACAAATAACAAATTCTCAAATCAATGCCGTTTAAATAACCCCGTGTCCTCCGTGTATTCACTGCGTTTTCTGTGGTTAAAAGCTGGTTTTCAATACTTTGCATTGAAGTGAAGTATTCTAGGCCCGTTGATTAACCCGAGTTAAACTTTTCACAAATGACTAAAGAGATGTACGATATCGAACTGGAAAGCTGTGTAATTCTCGTTTGTTGAAGGAAACGACCCGGGTCAAAGCTTTATAAACTTCTGCTTTACAACATGGTCTTCATTAAAAATGTAGATCAAATACAAGCCTGGCATTAACCCTTCGAGATCGATTGTTTGAGGAATATCGAGATTGCGACTATTGTAGCCGGCCAATCGCTTACCGGATGTATCGGTAATGATCACTTGAAAATCATTCCTCGCCTTCGTGCCTGTGATATGTAACCATCTATCCGTAGGGTTAGGATAGAACGAGAATTTTTTAGCATCTGGATCCAGGCCTACCACTATTGATAACTCTACTTCATCCGAATACAGTGAAGATCCTCCCTCATTGATGGCTTTAACACGATAATAATATAATCCCTGTCCTGTAAGCGATTCATCCAGCAAGCTGTCTACATCGGCCTCCACACGGGCTATTTCTTCGTAAAACACATTATTATTTTGAGAACGCTCAATGACAAATGCCTGCTCATCCGTGGAGTTGTCTTTCCAGCGTAGATCAACTTGGTCGAGGGCGATCAGCGCAACCGACAGGTTGTCGGGGGCAAAAGGTGCAGATACATCTTCTTCCAGGAAGATATCCAATCCCCAGGATAAAAGCCGCCCTCCATCTCTATTGACCATGTCCCGGATGATCAAAGTCCAGGTGCCTTCCGCATTTTCCCCGTTGAAATCGGCCAATGACCCAAGGGGTTGGAAGGTATTCCCTCCTATGGGAGGGCAAAGGATATTGTCATAAAGCAAGGGTGCCTGGTCATCGAATTTAAGGTTAAAGTCTTCTGAACGCGAACATATCCCAGAGAAAAGGACCACCTCCGTTCCTGCCGGGCTTTTTAAGGTAACCCTGAGATCTGACAGCCAGCTATGCTCCCCGATCAAGTCACTTACGTTCACATCATAAATAGTACCTTCGCGCTTGACTTCAAGCTGCGAGCGGTAAGTAGCCGGGGCTCCGACAGAAATTATGGTGGGTACATCTTGGCTCGTGGTTTGCACAGGGGATAATGGAATGGTCTTAAAAGTAGCTTGCTCGTATTCACTGGCATTGCAAACGGTATTCGATCGTACTCTCCAGAAGTATTGACGATTATCTAAAAGCAAAACCCCAGGATCGAATGCAGTATCTACCAAACCCGAGTCTGAAGCAATGATTCCTATGAAATTCGCATCAGTTGCCACATCAATTTCGTAGCTCACGTTATCTTCAGCCGGGCTATGCCATGAAAACACGGGCTGCAGATCTACGTTGATCGCATCCTGCGATGGATGTATGGAGGAAGGTGTCTCCGGCGGATTTTCGATAACCCCCAGATCAATGGTTAATTCCTCTGAAAGTGTATCGCTTAAACCGCTAATGACAAAGGAGTAGGAACCTTGGGCAACACTAGGGTTGGTTATGGCCAGTTGTGTGGTATTTCCCGGAGTTACAGTGCTGTCAGAAAAGGCCGCGGTCATTCCTGCGGGTAACTCCCCGATCATCAGCTTCACCGGTTTATCGAAACCCTTGAGACTACCTACGATCACCTCGTAGCTTACCTGCCCGGGGGAACAGATAATACCATCCCCAGTCCTGGCGGCTAGGAAAAATCCAGGATTCGCCGCTTCACTAATGGAGAAATCCACCCCTGAAATGTCAAAAAATATATTATCTGCCGCCTCTACTTTGATGCGAGCCTGTGTGGTGGATACATTTGGTAGTATTATTAATTCATTACCGTCGTTTGGAGTGGCTTCGGCAAGTACGTAGGGAAAGGTGAAACCACCGTCTATGGAGAGGAGAACGTTCACCGCCTGGCAAGATACCGGGGGCCTATCCGTACGGGCCACTTCCCAAACCACATGTATTGCTCCCCCACTGATCTCTTCCCTAGGCTCCGCTTGTGATGTAATAGTGAACGGCCCTGCTTCATCGGTGGCCCTGAAACGGA
The DNA here is from genome assembly GCA_028280565.1 of Fulvivirga sp. GTDB lineage: Bacteria > Bacteroidota > Bacteroidia > Cytophagales > Cyclobacteriaceae > Fulvivirga. The sequence goes on along the minus strand of JANQLQ010000290.1, from coordinate 6,101 downwards.
GGGTATCAAAACCTACTCCACCACCTCCCAACTGGTTATCCCGTGCGGTAAGTCTAAATGTGAGTTCCCGGTTTGTACTAGGCAGTATTTCACCTAGTGTTTGCTTGTCATCAAGTACGTCTGAAATTTGAGGAAATACCCTATATGGCTCGGCAACTGGCGGGAAAGACCGAAAGAGCGGGGCATTGCCTCTTGGTAGATCCGGGTTACCGATGGGGCCTAAGTCAAATTGTTCCCAACAGTATGTCAGCGTATGCCCATCGGGATCTGTGGCCGAACCTTCTAAGCGGAACGGCGTAAGAACAGGGATAAAAAATCCACCATCTCCGGCATCCACCAGCGGCGGACGGTTATTCGTATCACTTAATGCCGGGCAAGAGGAACCTGCCCCTGTAGTGGTAAAGGTCGCGATCTGCTCCAGGCTGGCAGTGTGGAAATAGTCGTTCGAATTGCTTTGGATGTCTTGCGATATACAAGTGCCGGCGTACCCCATAATGGTGGTTCCACTCCCGGGTTCATAAGCCGTTTCGGCAGATCGGCTAGAAGGAGCGCATTGCCCGGCATTGCCATTAAACGTATGGGTAGCCCCGAACTGGTGCCCAATCTCATGGGCGACAAAATCCACGTCGAAAGGATCTCCCGCCGGGTGGTCTAAGCCTGTCACACCTTGTGCTTTTAAGTTCGGCCTGCATACCCCGCCAATTTCAGCCTGGCCCGCCGTACCGGTTGAAAATCCATGGCCTATATCATAGTTACTATTCCCTATAACATCATCTATAGTAGCCTGGACCTGTGATTTGAAATTACTGGTACTCGTTATGGTGTAGGGATCTGTAAGGGCATTGGTATAGATCAATTGGTCCGTATTGTCCACGAGTTCCATGGTGATCGCCAGCTCCCGTTCGAATATCCCCACCACACGATTCATGGTAGTAACGATGGCTTCGAGCGCTCCTGGGACCGTGCCTTGATGAAAAGCGGTATACTCGCCCGAGGCGGTTACGGCCAACCTGTATTTCCTGAGTTTTGAGCCCGAACTTATGACCCGGGTGGCACCTGTGCTCTTTGAGAAAGTATGCGGTTCCTTTTCTTTTTCCCGGGTGTTATCCAGCAAGCAACTATGGTACCTTTTGGCCTTATGAGCCCTCTTTTTATAATAACTCCTGTATCTCTTGCTCGTATTTTGCGGATCAATATAAACCGTACCCTGGTCAGATAAGATCATACCATGGAACCCTTGGGAAGTAAGGTCAAAACGAAGCATCATGGAAGGGTCATCCGGGTTTGTTCCTACATATGTCCTGATCGATGGGAATTTTCGTTGCAGCTCTGCCGACATAAGCCCGGACCTCGAAATTTCAAAGCGAGTGGTGCCGTTAGGCAAAGGCATAATAACGGAATGGTCTTTCCCCTGTCCTAGGTATTCTTGTAAATACGCCAGGTCCAGCTTCCAATAAGAGATACTTGACGCCCTACTGCTCCTGGGGGTATTATTGCCATCGGGTCCGGCCCCGGAATATTGCCAGGGGTTAATGGGGCTAACTTGGGCCACTCCTAATTGCAGGCTCACGATAAGTAGAAGCACTCCCAGTAGAATATTACGCCTTACGGGATGATGACGGTTCATTCTTTCAGCGCTTCATGAAATGGATTATTCGTGTCTCGTGGAACATGTTCTTCATCATAGCATATATGATAATCAGAACCATCTGAGACAGGGTTAATAAAATAAATCCCCGATCTCGTAGTGATCATTGCAAAAAAACCAGCTGAATTTACGTCGATTCTAACGTCCATGAACTCTTCTTCCAGGTCAATACCCTGGTAAGAGCGTATACCCGGGTATTTAATGGCTAGCCGAGCCGGTAAGATCGAGGAGTTTTTTACTTTAATAGCAAAAAATCCCGTGTCAAGGTGTGGTAAGATGACGTGGGGTTCATCGATAGTAGCCAGGGTCGTATTGAGTTGGTCCATATTCATTTTCAGTAGCCGGAATTGCCTGGGTAACTCTTCTGCGGCAGGCAAATCGATCGTATCAGCAACAACATCATACCAATAGCCCGGTGGATCAACTTGGTATAGTTGTTGCCTTAGTGATGACACGCATTGTGTACATAGAAAAAGACAAAAACACAGAATTATGGTCTTACTTAATGACAACATTGCTTTTATGGGAAAAGCACGATCAAAACTCCCAGTTTCCCTACCAATACTCACCAGGAGGCAGGTTACCAACTGCCACCATAAACCAGGGGTAGACCCGGTGAGTAGAGAACCAATAATTCACCCAAACCGAATACAAAGCCGAATTTGCAGGCCACAATCAAAGCTAAAAAAAATAACTTGTGAAACGAACTAATTTCTACATATGTTCAATCTTATAGTAGGGTTGATCTTAGGGTTAATTTTAATCCATTTGTTTAATATTTTATATTGTTGAAATCAAAAAAAATAAACAAAGAGGCATGATATCTTCGAGGCAATCGTATGTTCAATATATGGGACCAAGCCAGGTTACCGCACGTAAGCCATGAGGTATTTATCAACAAAGTAACCGGGGAAATACATTCGCAGTGATATGGGGAACGGAAACAAATTATTTTCGTTAATCGCATCAAAGTCCCGGGTTATTGACACAGTACTGTTGTAATTTTGAAAGAACGTGAGAACAAAGAGTGAATAAAGCACATGAAGGCAGGCAAAACCTTTAAAAAACGATTAAAGATCACATTAAGTATCATTTCGATCCCCATCCTGGTAGCAGGAGTATTGGTTTCCATCCTCTACTGGAAGCAGAAAGAGATCGTACAAGAGCTTATCGCCACTGTAAACCAGGATTTTCAAGGCCGATTGGCTATTGAAGACAGCTATATCTCCCCTTTCGCCAATTTTCCCTACATATCCATTGACCTGCAGAATGTAAAAGTGTATGAAACCAAAGCTTCCGATGAAGAGCCCTTGTTAGAGATAGAAGACATTTACCTGGGGTTTGACTTTTGGACACTGGCTACCGGCAAAATGCAGATCAAATCATTAAAGCTCGCTAATGGTTTTTTGAAGCTAGTACAGCGTACGGACGAGACGTTCAACATTACCCATGCCCTGTCCAGTAAAAAAGATACCCAAGATACTACAGGCGGAGAATTCCATCTCGACCTTAGGAAGATCCACCTTGTCAATATTGATCTGCTTAAGCTGAACGAAGCTAATAATGTTTTGGTAAAAGCCTTTGTTGAAGACGCACAGTCTCAACTTAAGACCAGCGAGGACCATATCAAAATGGCCCTGGATAGTCGTTTTTCACTTAGCCTGGTGATCGATGGAGATACTTCGTTTGTTCATAACAAACATGTAAGTGTTCACACGCAGCTAGATTTCAGAAAGGCAGACAATATCCTAGCCATACAACCTTCGGAGGTGATCCTTGAGAATGCACTTTTCTTGATGGATGGAAAGATCGACCTGGCGCAGGATATGGACCTTGATATTAATTTTACGGGCAACAAACCTAATTTTGATCTTTTTTTAGCTTTTGCCCCCCCAGAGTTGGCTCCTACGCTGGAGCGTTACGATAACGGTGGCCAGATCTTTTTTGAAGCAAAAATAAAAGGCAAATCCATCAATGGTCACAACCCGCTGGTAACTGTTGATTTCGGGTGTAAAGAAGCTTTTGTAAATAATACGGTTTCGGATAAAAAAATAGACGAACTCTTTTTCCGCGGGCATTTTACCAACGGTGAGCAAAGGCATGTTTCTACGATGGAGTTTTCGCTGATGGATTTCTCCGCCAGGCCTGAAGCCGGGACGTTCCGTGGTGATCTGACTGTGAAAAATTTTAGCTCTCCTGAAATTGACATGCAGTTGGCCTCGGAATTCGACTTAGGGTTTTTAGCTGAGTTCCTGAACATTACAGGCCTGCAAGACTTGCAGGGAGAAGTGACACTTACCATGAACTTTCACGACATCATAGATCTTGACAACCCGGAGAAGAGCATAGAAAAACTTAACGAATCATATTATACCGAACTGGAAGTCAATGACTTAAGCTTCAAAGCTCCAGGCTATCATTTACCCGTGCAGAAGGTGGATATAAAAGCCCATATGGACGGGCATAAAGCGCTCATAGATAAATTTTATTTGAAAGTTGGCGATTCGGATGTTGAGATCCAGGCGAGTGTAAGTGATCTGCCTGCCATCTTGCATCACACGGATATCCCGGTCATAGCCGATATGTCCATTCGGTCTAACCTGTTGGACCTAGGCCAACTTACCCAAGCGGATACAAGCAAAGGGATGAACGAACGTGTGAAAGATCTAAGTATGAAGTTGAAATTTAACAGTTCAGCAAGAGCGTTCACGGAATCGCCGAATTTACCTATTGGGGAGTTTTTCATTAAAGACCTGTATGCTCAAATGACGCATTATCCCCATACCCTACACGATTTCCATGCCGATGTTTTTATTGATGAAAGCGACTTCAGGGTGATCGATTTTACGGGGATGATCGATAAAAGTGATTTTCATTTCAGTGGCCGGCTCCAAAACTATGACCTGTGGTTTGAAGAAAATCCTTCGGGTGATACTAAAATAGAGTTTGATCTTGTCTCCAACTTATTGCAACTGGAAGATGTGTTTTCTTACGAGGGAGAAAATTACGTGCCGGAAGATTACAGGCATGAAGAATTCAGAGACCTGCTGGTGCGCGGCCATGCGGACCTGCACTTTAACGAGATATTGACCTCGTCCGATATTTATATCGATAAGATGGAAGCCCAGATGAAAATACATCCTATGCGTTTTGAAAATTTCAACGGGAGGGTGCATATAGAGAACGATCACCTTACGGTAGAGGGATTTTCCGGCAAATTAGGAAACAGCCAAGTAACGGCCGACCTAGGGTATTCGCTTAAAAATGATTCGACTGCCCAGGGTAAAAGCAATTATTTTTCACTGAAAGCCCCGCGACTGGATTTCGACCAGATCTTTAATTACACTCCTCCCCCCTCTCCTTATGCTGCATCTCCCAAGGAGCATGAAGATGGGTTTAACATTTTTGAATTACCCTTCCGGGATATGAAGTTTGATTTCGATATTAAGGAGGTCAACTATCACCGTTACCTATTGGAAGACTTTGTCATGAAGGCAAACATGAAGAAGAATCACTTTGTATACATCGATACTATGACGTTAGCCGTCGCAGGTGGGGATATTCAGTTGAAGGGGTACTTTAATGGCTCTGACTCCAACAGGATCTACTTCAGTCCCGAGATGATCGTAAAGAATTTAAATTTAGACCAGGTGCTTTTCAAATTTGAAAATTTCGGCCAAGACCACTTGGTATCCGAGAACCTGGCCGGGAGGTTCAATGGCCGGCTTGCAGGTAAAGTGCTAATGCATGCGAACATGGTACCCATCCTGGATGATTCCGAATTGGACCTGGAAATGGAAGTGATCAAAGGTACTTTAAAAGACTACGCGGCATTCGATGCACTCTCAGACTATTTCAAAGATAAAAATTTGAGCAAAGTGCTGTTTGATACCTTAAGAAACAAACTGGAGCTAAGAGAAGGTACCCTGCGCATACCTTCTATGAACATTAACTCTAGCCTCGGCTTTTTCGAAGTATCCGGTCAGCAAGACGCAGACCTTAATATGGAATATTACCTGCGCATACCATGGAAGCTCGTAACACGAGTCGGTGTACAGAAACTGTTCGGATCCAGGCAGGAAAACAACGAGGCCCAAGTAGATGAAATCCAATACCGGGATGAAAACAAGCGGGTTCGTTTCTTAAACTTGAAAATATCAGGCACACCAGATGATTATACGGTGTCGCCAGGAAGGGATAAAACGCAGTATAACTAGGCCTAGTTATACTTTGACAGATTCAATTATTTGATAGACAGGGATTTAGCGATAAAGAAGACCGTTGGGTATCCTCATTAAAAAACGAAAAGAACCTTCTTTATCGTCATTCCTGCCGGCCTTGCCGGGTGAGCGATGCGCGAGAGCAGGAATCTGTTGTGTCGTTAAACGTGAACCTTCTTTTGAGTGTACTGGGTTTTCGTTTCACGACTTCGCAGATTCCTTGTCACGCCTAG
>JANQLQ010000287.1 GCA_028280565.1 Fulvivirga sp. | reverse complement strand
ATTATAGAACAGGAAAGCGGCAATGACATCAAGCTCTATTCCGATGATGTTTCGAATGATTTGCTACGCCCAGTGCTCACGATAAGCTATGGGGAGAGTAGGGGAGCTGCCATAGCGAGGAAAGGGACCGATACGTCGTTTGACCCTTACCTTCTAAAGGTATACCCTAACCCGAACGGGGGTGATTTTGTGATCGCTTCCGAGGCCCCGGTCGGGAGTATCGCCTTGTTTACATCGCAAGGAAGCCCCGTAGCGATTACCAGCCGTATATCTAAGGATAGGTTCGGCGCAAGGGTGAGCACAGGAGCCCCGTCCGGGAGCTATTGGCTTCGCATAGAGTATGAAGGGGGGAGAAGGGCGGTTAAGAAAGTGATGGTAGTGAGGTAGTGATACTTTCAAAGTAGTCCCGGATGGGGTGATTTTTATTTATCCCTTTGAAAGAAAAGGAAGTTAAAATAAAAAGAGACCTAATCAAAAAAGGATCGTCATTCCGGCCGGTGGTAAGGGTGTAGGTTTGTGCGAGCGCCGGAATCTGCTGTGTCGTTGAACGTGAACCGCTCTTTTTGTGCGTGTGCTCGGTTCTCGTTTCGTGATGTCATAGTTTCCTGTTCTCGCGCTACCCCACCCTGGGGCGGACAGAATGACGATTGAAAATAAAAGGAAGCGGATCTCTATTTTGATCGCCTTTAGCGGGTTGGAAGCCGAGCGCTCCTGCCTAGTGCCGACGGTCACCCACCCGAAACAAGCGTTTTAACCATTGTCTCCTGTAGTGAAATGATCTCCACGCGCATTTCGATCCTTCCCCGGTGCGTTTAGTAACTCCTTCCAGCGCCTTTGTGATTTCTACATGTGGGTGGAATCGTCCAGGAGTGGGTTTTTGTCATTGTTCTTGGTCGCTATCGGAATCCCGGGAAGCAGGTGCTCTAAACATGATTTTACCGCTTATTTATCAACCTACATTTCCATCAGTTCAAATCCATAGTCCTTATAACTAATTATCTTCTTTTCGGCCTCATTATCCTGCCAGGCCAATTCCTTATGGCTTTTATGTATTACCTCCCTGGAATTCAGGTCCTTTAACTCACCCGCTACTTTTTCCATGATTTCCAGTTCAAAATCATCAAATAAGGAATGGTCGAAAGATATTTTGGGTTTGAAGAGTGATCCATAGATCCCGTTCTCGATCTCGTAATATTCTCTTTCAACGATCTCTCCATAGCTCATTTCGCTATATATTTCTTCAAATTTCGCAGGTACAGGCCCCATCTGTATAGCCCTGTAATCCAACCCGGATATCCCATACCCCGAGTTTTTAAACGCTAGGAAATCACTGTAGAACAATAATTTATTCAGTTTGGTCTTCCAGGTTTGGGTCCTCTCTGAAAAGAATAAGACCATATGTGATATTTTTTTAAAGTCCGGCAGCCGGTAGCCCGTAAATTGACTAGGCACGATCACATCGAATAGTCTGCCGATGAGAAAAGTAGTAAACCTGTTCTTTTCAGTTTCCTCAATTAAGGCATCAGCTCTTCCGGTCAATTTGTTGAAATCTTTTTCACCTATCACCTCTTTACTAGTCCTTAAAAACCTCTTGAATTCCCTCGGGTCATCCGCTGCCAGTATCAACCTGCCGTTCCCGACGCTTGGCACCTCTCCATGTTCATACATCCGGTAGCTATTTATGCCTAACCCCAGGATCTCGGACATTTTCGAGGCGGATACGTTATATTTTTTCCTATTCTTTCTTATTTGATCCGGGAATGGCAAGCCGAATTTGTCTCTATACTGGTTATACACCTGGTCCAGGTTGACCTGGTCGATTTCACCAGTAGTAAACTCTTCACTAGTTTCAACGCACTGGTAGAAATGCTCGGTAATTTCAAATTCCTCTTTTCTGAATGTTTTTATACCCTTTTTTCGTTTGAGAACTGCATTACCTTCACTAAATGGACTTGCAATTTGCTCTTTGATGATCATTTGAATGGATATTTAATGTTATACTCCGCTAAGTGAAAGCTAATACAAATTACAGGCTTATTTTGCCTGCCTATGGTAATCTTTATGTAGACTTCCTTGCCTTTGATCATTTTACCAAACTCCCAAAGGCTCTCTCCGCCAAACTGGTCAGCAGTTGGCCCTTTGTAATAATCTGTAGCTTTTAGCTCTTTTAATTTCTCTTTTCTACTGGCCCTCACTATTTCAAGGTCGAGCAAAGTTTGAAGATTTTTCTCCCGGTTAAGAAAAACAACATCGAATACTTCCATTTTCTGCTTGAATTTATTCAAGAACTGTTCTACATCTTCTTTTTTTGTATTCATATTGTCATCCTATCATCAACATGAATAGTGAAATAAATTATATAGTTGTAAAACTAATAAATATGTGTATAATTTAAACTATATAGTTGATCAATTCATTAAAAATTGTATCATTGATAAGTATTTAAAACTTTGAGCAGTGGAAAAAAGTGACTCGGATTTCGACAAGGATTAAGTTTACGATACCACTTACATTAACATGCAGCTACCCGTACCTGTGTTCATAGCTTCGGCATAGACTTGAAGAGAAGACTGGCCTAAAGTAAAATGAAATCTAATGAGAGCACCCTAATCCTATAGCATTTATGCCCAATTCATTACTTTCAATTCTGGATTTTTTCCTATTTTCCCCAATATAAGGCGGACAACCTATTATTTTACACCCTTGAACGAAGCTTTACAAAAACTACCCCGTACCAAACAAGAAGAGCTACAGCGTCTTACCGATCTGCTCGGCGCTAGCAAAGATGTGGAAATGGTGATCCTTTTCGGTAGCTACGCCCGCGGCGAATACGTGGAAGACTCCTATGTAGAAAAAGGTACCCTATACGAATACAAAAGCGACTACGATCTGCTGGTAGTAACCCGCCACGATGACCTAAAGGCCAATATCAGGCTAGAGACTAAGGTAAACGAAATCCTTCGGGATACCGGCCGGGTAAAAACACCCATTAGCCTGATCTTCCACTCTGGCAAGCATTTGAACCAAGCCTTACAGCGTGGTAGCTACTTCTTCCAGGACATAAAAAAAGAGGGCATTGTATTATACGATACTGGCAAAGTGCGTCTGCAAAATCCGAAGAAGCTTGCGGCCGATGAGGCGCAGCAGAAAGCACAGGAGTATTTCGACCAGTGGTTTGAAAGTGCCGGTGTTTTTTACGAGGACTTTAGGCACAATTTTGCTAAGTCCGAAAAAGGACGAGTCTACTTGAATAAGGCAGCTTTCGAACTTCATCAAGCCACTGAGCGCTACTACACGGCCATCTTATTAGTCTACACTGACTACCGCCCCAAGGAGCATGACTTGGAACGCTTAGACCTTCGGGTGAAGAATTGTGATCCTCGTTTTGGGGTATTCCCACAAGGTACGGAGCAGGAGAAGTGGCTTTTCGAGTTGCTGCGCAGGGCGTATGTGGATGCACGGTACAAGATGGATGAGTACAGCATTTCTAAAGAGGAACTGGACTATTTGGCGGATAGGGTGGAACAACTGAAGGGGGTTACGGAGAAGCTTTGTGAGGAGAAGATTTTGGAGATTGGAAAGAAGAGGGTGTGAGGAGAGCTTTGAGTGGATAGATAACCCTTATTAGACCTCTAGGCGTATCGTAGCATTCAATCAAAAAATGATACTATTTTAAACATGGACGAGAAATCATTATATGACACAATTTATAAGACCTTAATTGAAGAAGATGAGGAGTTTACCCGCCTTTCGGATCAAGGGATCTTTTATGCTCCTGAGCTTTACATAGCTTTACTTCTTGGTAAGGAAATCAAAAAAAATGAAAAAGAGATTTTTAAGTCTAACGTAACATGGATCCGGGAAACTGATTTGGGGAACGGCGGGCCAACAGACTTTGCATTTAAAATCGAAGACTCGATAATAGCTTTTGAATTAAAGTTAAGGCAAACCGTACATGCTTATAGATCAGATGTTGAAAAATTAAAGAAACTGGATCAAAACCACACTAAATACTTCATTGCTCTTGCAGATAGTTGGGAGAGAGATCAGGACAATGACGAAAGGATTAAAGCACTTGAAAAGGATTATCCGGAAATAAGGCGAATTTCAAATTTCAAAAGCTTTGAGACAAAACAGGACAGGTATGTAGGGGCGATTACCTGTACAGTTTGTGTATGGAAAGTTAATTGAAGAGTGAATTGACAGGAACTCCATCAGTTGCACAGGTGTGTAAAAACCAATATGGCCACATTGACCTAAAGTATTAAACCCTAGACAGAACAAAAATGAGCCATAATTTTATAATTAACGAGCATAATAAAAAAGAAGACTACCAATCCGATTTCGACAGGATTGCAAAAGTGTTGTTAAACGAAAAAGAACTGGTAACTCAAGAAAATTCTTACAGGATCAGGGAAATCGAGTTTTACTATTATTCAGCTAAACATACTGACTTGTATTGCCACAGGAATGACAGGCAATTAAAAAATAACAGCTTGTACTTCCATCGCTTTAAAGACCCGGAAAAATACGTAAGGTTGAAACAGAAGGGTATTGATATTACAATAGGAAACGGAAAAACCATTTATGGAGGGATTTTAATACGCGCAATTGAGAATACGAAAACGAATGAAATCTTCACAGGGATCGGGAAATTAACAAACCGGGTAATAAGTGATATTGGGAGCACATTTGTTATCCAGGATATTTATAATGCGGACAAAAGCATATTTGATTCATCAGCTCTTATATACTTGAAACCTGTTGAAGGCAATGGGTTAAGAATATTTAAAAAGCGTCGCCAAGGATTAAATTTAAAAAAAGACGATACTGGAGGTTTCTATTTGGATTCAAAGTACAACTACTTTACTTACCCTGTAATTGAGGAGTTAAAATAATAGCGGATAAAGAAGAGAGTAATTTCAAATGAGGAATTGCAGTGCATCCCTTACCTCGGAATAATGTTTTGGACGTATTATTTAGCTATCCAGTACAAAGGGTATGATGATTTATCAAATCTTACCTATCTAAAAAAATGGATAAGCTGGGTACAGCAATGGGAAAGATTGTATTATGAGTTTTGAAAACAGGATAAAGCTGATAACACATGCTCTATCTCAACACCTAGTAACCCATGGAAAGTAGCCAACTTCTAATATTTGATTTAGACGATACAATCTTTGAAACAAGGTCTATTGGTCAACATCATGTAGCATCGATCCTGGATACCTTTAAGGCCAGTATCAGTTCATGTTTTAGGACTGATGAGGTCGATCTGATTATCTCGGATTTATGGAAATACCCTTTTGATCATGTTTCCGAAAAATATAACCTTGATAATCCTATTAAAAAACAATTCTCTAACTCCATCAATGGCCTGGAGTACAAGCTTGAGCTTAAAGCGTTCGGTGATTTTGAACTTGTGCGAAACATAGAAACCAAAAAAATACTTGTCACAACAGGGTTCAAAAAACTTCAACTCGCTAAGATTTCCGCATTAAAACTGCAAGACGTATTCGAGGAGATCTATATCGATGAAATTGATTCTACGGATCGAATTCACAAGAAAGGCATATTCGAGCAACTGGTAAATTCGTACGAGGAGGAGCAATTCAACTATTTTGTAATTGGTGATAACCCACAATCAGAGCTAAAGGCGGGTTATGAACTCGGGTTAACTACTGTCCAGGTCGCGAAGTTTAGCCAGCCAAGATCTTCATACGCTACTTACTACATTGAGAACTTCCGGGACCTGGTCCAAATCCTGGGAAAAAATAATAGGAAGTTTGGTGGAAATTGAATTCGCCGCGTGAGTGATAAACTTAAAATACCTGGGGGATCATCCATATGGGTCATAGCTCCCGCTCTTTCATATTATTCTTATTCAGCCGGGGGACCGCTGCACTTCACTTAGGCCGGTTAGGAGGGAGGGCTTTTGTGGAGTAGTATTGAATGTCGCGTTACAAACGCTAAGTTTTCGTCACGCTTCGCTCGCTCATTCTCGTGGTAAACGAGAACGAATGAAGGGGGTAGGGGAATAAAAAGGGATCGGTTGTGTTGTTTATCATGAACTGCCCTGTTCGGGATCCTTATTCGGCAACTTCGTAGATTACTTACAACGTGAGCTCGCTACAAAATACGGCTAGATTAAATCGTAAAGAAGGTCCCTTTGTGATTCTTGGAGCTTTGGTGCCTTGGTGGCGAAGCAGCCCCGTTCACCAAGGTGCAAATGCACTAAGGTGCACCAAGCTTACTTGCCAAAACTACCCCAGGTAACATTAAAGTGATAAATAGTCATCGAGTCCGGGTTTACAGGGTACGGTAGGCTGATCGTGTGCTGGCTTGCCTGTAAGACTCCCAGGATAACGATGGAAAAAAAGAAAACCTATTGTGCTCCATAAAACAACGAATCCCGGGATTTTTTTCGCCCCGATTACCTTGAGGCGTAAAAATCCCGGGATAAAGTTTTAGGCATTTTTGAATGATTTTACCTACCTATTTTAACAGGTAAATAATACCATCAAACAAGAGATCGGTTATTCACACCCGAAAATAGGTTTTAAGTGATCGGGTATGATATCACAGATATCCACATCTCCTCCCCCGGTGGATGAGCAAGAAACGCTCACTCGTCCCGGGCAATTTTCCAAAACTTGTAATACGTTACCATCCTGGTCCCGGATGATAACAGTTGTCACCCCGTTTACACTGGATTGGGAAACCCTAAGACTGGTAGCTTCTGGGAATTCAAAAGTACCACAACCGGTCGTTACCGTACACGCAGCCTGGGCACTATATGCGAATAATAATGCCGCCAAAATACTTAAAAGTTTAATTTTCATTTTTAATTGAGATTTAGATTAGAAATTTACTGTTTGATAATTTTCCTGGTCACCTGCCCCTGGTCCGTAACTACGGTCACGTAATAAATACCGGGACGTAATAAAGACATATCGATGGTGCTTTCTTTGTAGGTTCGTACCATACGATCAGAGTTTTCAGTGGTAATTATTACCTCCTGCAGAGTGGCGTCGCCGGTAGTGATATGAATGACATCACTTGTAGGATTAGGATAGATCGTGATATCATCCGTTTCGGCTTCTTGTGCCGTACTCATCGTTGAAGCGCCAGCAGGAGGGTTAGCATCTACCAGCACCACGTACATACTTTTAGCGTTGTTTTTTCCAAAGAATACGGCGCCTGGTCCTGCAGTCGTTCGATATAAGTTCAGCCCTAGTGCATCCGTGGTTTCCAGTTTTTCATTAAGCTTGGTATAACCGGCTAACCAACCCGGGGTAGAAGCCCTGGCATCATATCCCACGTAAATGGTAGTGGACGTATTGATCCGGAAGGCAACGGCTCCGCCGTTTTTGTCGTTATTGGCTGTTTTGATCAGCAGGTGGTTATTCGCCAATGAAGCAGGTATGCTTTCGATCCTGAAAGAGCGATCCGTGTAGTATTCAATACCATTCTCTAAAGGAACAATTTCATAGTCTGAAGGAGACAAGTCTGAAATGATGACATCTCCCCCGGTGCTATTGTCCCGGTAAGCCGGTGTAAGCGTGATGTTTTTATTAGGGATCATCACTTGTGTCGTAGGGTTGTTAACATCTACTACCGTGGCTACATCCCCGGTCCACTGGTCAAATACCTGGCCTGCCGGTGGAGTATTGGCGCTGATGTTTACCCCGGCCCCTTCCGGGTAGGCCCCACTGCCAGATCCATTCACTACCGTTAAAGTATAGGTCGTGGTGGCGCCACTTGGAATAAATTCAATGGCGTCCAGGTCAAAACGGGAGCCGTTGACGTATTCCAAACGCATGATCTTACCAGGGCCACCCGGTACAAATACATTGGATACGGTGGCTGTTGTGAATGTGTCCCACCCCCCGGTATTTTTAATATCGGTGATCGTAGAGAGCGGGGCGCCGTCCAGGCTGACCTGTAGATCGCCAATGTTATTGGAAGAACCCGAAGAGTAGGTAAATGTGATATCATATGTACCTTCGGTAATAGAAGCGATCGTAAATTCTACCCACTCTCCATCCCTCGAATACCCGATGGCACGCCCGGCGCTGGCCGCGCTTTTATCCACGATATCTACATTGTCCTGCGACCTGAAAGATCCTCCCTCGCGTTTGTCATCGTCGTTATAGGCTATGCCCTGGCCGCCTTTATCGTAAAGCTCACACTCGATCTTACCGGGGATGGTATGCGTGGTATACGCTTCTTGTGTGGCCTGCTTAAATGTGGCCGTTACGCTAATATCCCTAGCCGGCATGGTGACCGTGGTGCTAGCGGATGAAATATCGGTAATGTATTGGACATCCCCGGTCCAACGGTCAAAAGTAGAACCGTCCGTGGGCTGGTTTGCTATGATATTGGCGAAACTTCCTTCCGTATATTCTCCATCACCTGCACCATTGTTTACAGTAAGTGTATAGGTAGGCAGGTTAGGATCAGTACCGTCAAATTCACCTACGGCAATGACCCAATCCGAAGAATTAGGCAGGGAAAAAGTACGGTTTCCGTTGCCAAAAGAGCCTAAGCTGATCTCCCTGTAGGATTTCCTGGCATCCACCGCTACCACGGGGACGCTACCGTTTACATTTTGGATATTAAGTTGAATAGAGGATGTTCTTTCCTTGTAAACCACATAAGCCCTTTTTGAGGGGCTGTAAAGCGCCTGCCCGTCCGTAAGGTCATTTTTCCGCACCATGTCACCGACAAAGCGGTTTTTGTCATTAAAAAAGGTAGACCAGGTCTTGATCTCGTTTTTATTAGGATACTCAAAGGACCTTCCCCCGCTGTTGTTACCTCCACCCGGTTTCCTAAGATTTCCCCAGATGGAGGCTGCGCCTCCTGCCATAGTAGCATAATACAACCCCCTGCGGGTTTCTTCCAACGAAACATCCTTACTTTTACCGCGTACACGGAACCGGTCCTCGGAAAAGGAAGGTTTAAGAGGACGCTCATCTACTACCCGCATCCATTGCCGGTTCCAGGGTTGAGGCTGTGAGGTCTTATGAAGCTCATAGCTGGAGTACGCCATCCTTTCCGATATCTGGTTGTACTGGTGTTTGTTAGATCGCGCCCCGGTATAATGTTTCCATCCCATTTTAGAGGTCATGTAGTCGTGCCACTCGTCCAGTTGTCTTTCATTGGTCCATTCGTGCAGGTCAAAGCCGTACCCTACACTCCAGTTAGGGATAGCGGCCAAACGAGCACAGATGTAGCGTTGTAAACGTTTGTCCTGGGAGTTGTTAATGCCCCCCGGGGGCGTCAATCCACGAGAGGCGTCACCCCACATCCAGATATGGGATAGTGCGCCGTATAGCTGGATTTGGACCATCTTTTGTTCCAGGTCCCTGAAGAACACGGGGTCGGGATTGCCATTGTTGGTCCATAGGTCAGGATCCTTTACGGAAAGATGCACCCCGGTAAACCCGTGGTCTTTTATGAAAAGGTCCAGGTCAGGATTAATACTTCTTCCTACCATACTGGACCCCTCGTGCCACATAAAATATTGCGGCAGTACAGCCTTCCATTCGTTATCCCCAGTTTGGACCGCCCATTTTTTAGGGTCCTGCGGGTGCTTGCCCAACAGCCCCGGGATCTTTTTATTGGGGTTAGGCACAACATGGATTGACCCGGTATGCCCGTTAAGGTCACCGTCGCTGCTGCTGGTGGTAAATGTCCATTTCCCGGTAATAGAACCCATAAACCGGAACTTCCACGTATTGTTGCCATCGTAAAACATTTCCGTGGTATGTTTTTTCCCGGAAGTGGAATGGGTGAAAGTTACAGTTGCCACCAGGTCAAAAGCATTTCCACTGTAAGACGAGTTGGAAAGCTGCCACTCCGCGTACGGGTAAAACTGCGCCAGGGTCTTTTCGCCAAAATCTTTACCGAAAGAATGCTGGCTTAGCATTATGGCCAAGAGCCATAGCGCTGATCTTAAAAATAGATGTAAATTTTTCATAAAAGTCATACGTTATATGGTTCATGAACTAAGGTGATTTAGCACTCTAAAAATACCCAGGGCCTTCCCAGGGCGCAATAGAGGTTATCCTCTACTCGCCGGGATCGCAGCACCCTATTTTTTGGAATGAAAAAAGAAAAGACAACCCCAAGGATTGCCTTTTCACATAAACAAGAGAGAATAAACGATAAAAAAACAACGAGAATTTATTCTTTAACAATAGGGTAGACCCGGTCCCCGATCTTGATGATGTAGACCCCGGCTTGTAGGTATTGCAAATTCAAGGTAGTCCGTGCGCCAGTATTCAACGTAAAGGTTCGCAGCAGGACGCCGTTCATCGTATACAAGGCCGCTTCTGGGGCTTTGGTATTAAGGATCGTTAGCCTTGATGTAAACGGGTTCGGATATATTTTTACAAATTCCTTTTCGCTTACCCGGGAGGTAGTTTGAGTGGTATTCATATCTTCGACTACGATAACGTTGTACATGCTACTGGCCGAGGAAGTACTTCCATTGCCCTGCAGGCGAACCGTAGCGCCACTTTTAAAAGACTTATGCTTAAGATAGCGAGTGGCCTCGTCCTTGGGTAAGCTGGTGGAAAGTGTTTGATTCCCGGGTATCCAGCCATTAGCCGTAGTAAGCCATTGATTCGTAAGTGTGGTGTTGATATTCGTATATGCCACGTACACGATCACATCTTTATTTACCCGGAAGGTGACTAGGTCCTGGTTCGCATCACTGGATTTATCGTTGTTGGCCGTAAGTAATACCTGCTGACCGTCCAGGTGTGCCGGAATACTCCTGAACTTATAATTCCTGTCAATGTACATTTTCGAATCCCCAGATAGCGTACTCCATTCGTAATCCTTTCCATTACTTACAGTAAGGTCGCTTACTAAAGGAGTTCCTCCCAGTGCAGGTGTGACCGTGATAGTGCATTGATCTTTCTTGTTCCCATCCCGGGTAGTCACCGTAATGGTAGCAATACCCGGGCTGATGGCAATTACTTGCCCGCCGGTGACGGAAGCTACACCTGGATTGTCTGAACTCCAGCTCACGGCCTGGTCCGTAGCGTTAGCCGGTTGCAGGGTAGCCCTTAAAGTGACTTGCCCTCCTTCTAGGATCGTAAGATTGGATGTGTTGAGCGCAACACCGGTTACCGGGATTGGGCTAGGGGCGCCTGGTTCACTGGCCACCACGATAACATTGTACATACTACTGGTAGAGGAAGTGCTGCCATTGCCCTTTAGCCGAACCGTAGCTCCCTTGCTGTAGGTTTTACTTTTTAGATACCGGGTAGCTTCTTGTTTGGCAAGGGTGCAGCTAAGGGTTTCGTTTTCCGTTTTCCACCCGTTGGCGCTGTTAAGCCAATGTTGTGTAAGCGTCGTGTTGATATCCGTGTAAGCAATGTATACGATGATATCCTTATTAGCTGTAAACGTGACCAGGTCTTGATGGACATTGCTGGATTTATCATTGTTGGCGGTACGCAGCGCCAGCTGACCTTGCAGGTAGGCAGGAATATCATTGAACTTGTAGTTACGATCAATATACATTTTCGCCGCGGGCACCAGGTCGAACCAGGTATAGGCTTTGCCATTAGCAATAGAGAGATCACTCACCAGCGGATCGCTCCCGGTGGCAGCATTAACGGTAACAATACAGGTGTCCTTCTTATCCCCGTCATGGGTTGTAACAGTGATCGTAGCTGTACCCGGGCTGATCGCCGTTACTGTTCCCTGTGCAACTGTTGCTACATTGGCATTACTAGAGCTCCAGTGTATGGACCTATCTGTAGCGTTTTGTGGAGATACCGTGGCAGATAGGGTAGTACTTGTGCCTTCCGTGAGTGCGAGACTATGCTTATCCAGCTCTACGCCCTCTACCGGGATATGGGCGGAACCTGCGTTTTTGTAAAAATGAATGGCAATGTCGTCTTTAAAACCCGGTAGACTTACAGAAGATGTACCATTTGAAATGGTCACGGTTTTGGTGTCAATGATCCCGGTTGCCGGGTTCCAGTATTTTGCCGTGTAAGACCCGTTGTTTGTAGACAAGTCCTTTACAGAAAGGGTACTTGCTCCATAAGATTTGTTTTTTTCAGAGGTCCCAGAAGAGAGATAAACAACGGCCTCGTCTTTTGATGATAACACCAACTTATGCACGCCAGGGCCCGAGGTCACGGAGCCGTTGAACCACAATGCGGGATAA
Source organism: Fulvivirga sp. (assembly GCA_028280565.1). Lineage (GTDB taxonomy): Bacteria > Bacteroidota > Bacteroidia > Cytophagales > Cyclobacteriaceae > Fulvivirga. The sequence goes on along the minus strand of JANQLQ010000287.1, from coordinate 6,794 downwards.
TCCTTAACGCTCTCCCAGAAGCTTCGCAGCACAGGGGCCTTGTTTTCAAAATCATTCCACCCGTAAGGATTATAATTCAATGGGTAATGAGCGTCATTATGAGGGCAGGTTTTCCGCGGTTTGTGATAGATATCCATTTGTTGACTCTTGGCCATCATAAATTTCCAAAAGTATTTTCGCATGGAGATGTCGTGATCTTTGCACCGGATGCCCCATTTGGTCTTGTTGTCATCCCAGGATTCTTGCCCAATGTAGGGTTTGTTATACTTTTTGCGCCATTCCCTGGCGTGATGCGTCGAATGCATCTTCCCGAAGATCAATACATCAAAATACGGGCGGGTAAATACCCAATCCGTTTTAGAACCATTCTTAGGGATGGCCGTGGCATTTGAATTAAGACCACCGTCCAGCCCCCCGGTATCCATCCCCAAAATACAAGGCTTATTGGGTTGCAGTTGCTGGTATTTGTTCTTTACCACCATGGCCATATGATCGATCCACTTTTTTGCTTTGTTCCAGTCCAGCCCCCTTTTTACCAGGTCTCCCATTTCGTGGACCAGGTCATAGTATACATTATCGAGGTCCGCAGTTTCTGTGACCAGTTTTTCAAACCAGGCCTCTTGCAAAGCCAGCATTCCCGTTTTGTTATCAGCTACGCAATAGAAAAATTGTTTCCAATCATTGTCAGCATAATTGGTCGCGCTATTTACATTCCAATCCGGGTTCCAGAAACTATACTTGTAATTGTGGTCAGCGGGGAAGCTAGGGTTAAAGGTCCATCCATTGATCATGAGCATGTGGATGACTATGCCTTTGGATTGTAAATAGGTACACTGTGCGCGGAATCTTTTCCAGTAATTGTCATTGAACTTTGTCAAGTCATACTGGTTGTTGGCGCCTACTTTTACGAACGGGTGCTCGATATTGGATAGGCTGCCGCCATTCGCTTCGGTCGTTACTTCCGTAAGTTTCCAGCCCATAGGAAGGTAATCCCGGGAGTGATTCATGCCGTGGTCTGCTTCCCAATCCGCCCAGCGCTTGTAGTTAAAGGCGTCTCCAGGTAACCAAAACATACCATCGCCCGGACCACCACCGAAAGAAAGCAGCGGTTTTCCATTATGTTCAAAATACGCGCGTTCTGCATCACCACCCGGTTGTATCAATTTGAGCTGGCCAACGGCAGGGTGGATCGTGATAAAACTCATAAATACCACGAAGATCATAACGTACCCGGGATATGTTGCCGTGGCAAAAAAAGAGAACTTTTGTGACGTCTTTTTTCCGGGTGTGTGCTGCTGGATGTTCATAGGTTTATTGTTTAGGTTTCATCAAAAGAACATGCGTTTATCCCATTTGAGGAAAAAAACAGTATGTCTCAAAAGTATAAGATGGGTTAGGGGCCTACAATAGAGGTTATGCTCTACAAGTAGTAAATGGCCGTATCTCTTTATGCATTGATAACGATTAGGGACCCGGATAATCGAACAAATCTTCCAGGAAAGCGATCGGAATATATTTCACCGTCATTCTGCCGGTGGTGAGGGGGCAGGCCCTATCATGAAACTTCAAGTATTTTCGAAAGCGTTGAGGCTCAAAAAGGATGCTAAAAGATGGTTTTTCTTCCGATTACGCTGGGGCCAGGTTGAATGCCGTTTAATCGCACCCATCGCACCCCTAAACCCTACAGGGGCAATCCACCGCGCGATTGGTTCCACGAACTGGCCACCAACTGGCGCAAGGTGTGCCGAGAAGTGAAAGCTCGGGAATAAGTTCTTTCTCACTAGGGTTTATAACCCGGCCAACCAACAGCAAAACCAACCACTAATAAAAGGATCGTCATTCCGGCCGTTGGTGAAGGGGCAGGCCTGGGCGAGAGCCGGAACCTGTTAGGTCGTTGAACTCGAACAGTTCTTTTTGAGCGTGTACTAGGTTCCCGTTTCGCGACCTCATCCTAGTCGTAGGTTAAGCACAGCGGTCCTACGACTTAACCATAGGGAGAGCGTTCCGCTCGGAGATGGACTTGGAACGATACTTACGAAATAGCAGGGTACACTGCATAAATTCGAAATCAATGCTCCAATTTAAATTTTCATGGCAACGTTTTTTTCGAGGTGTGTGCTGCCCGAAGAATGATCCGTTACTTTTTGAACGGGGCGTCATTGATGAGAAGGATCGAGCGGACGCTCTTGGTTATTTGTGGGTCTTAGGACCGCTACGCTTAACCTAAGACCAGTTTGAGAAGTCCTTAAACTGGTGGCTATGGCCAAACGGAAGCGACTGTTTTTATGTTGCAGTCGCAAACCGGCTCCAGCAACAGGATACAACCAAACGCCCACCCCTAAAAACTCATATAGGATTGGCTTCCTATATAAAAATTCATATATTTATAGCATACAAGTCATATAAAATTAACATAACTTGTTGTAAATGAGAGCACTTTTAAAGCCTTGAGCGCTAAATAGTGAAGTACCTGGTGCAGCTTACCCCACTGCCAGCCACAGTAAAACATCTCGTAACCATCATTTATCATACACTCGAATAACTAAGAACCGATGAAAAAATATCACTTTACCTATCACGGGTTTATACGATCCAAGATTCATATGCAAAAACGTGGTACAGAATCATTGATACCCGGTACAGAATCATTATGTACCGCCCAGGAATCGCATTGTACCACTAAAAAATCATTCTGCACCACCTAGGAATCGCATTGTACCGCTAAAAAATCATTCTGCACCGCCTAGGAATCGCATTGTACCACTAAAAAATCATTCTGCACCACCTAGGAATCACATTGTACCACTAAAAAATCGTTCTGTACCACTTAGGAATCGCACTGTACCGCTAAAAAATCATTCTGCACCGCCTAGGAATTGCACTGTACCACCAAAAAATCATTTTGTACCACACAGGAATGGCAAATACCTCTAAAAATATCATGCTGTACCCAGTAAAAGTTGCAAAGCCTCATCCAGGGAACCATGGGATGCCGCCGACCATGGGCAAAACAGGGCCGGCAGGAAGACGACCCCTAAAAAGAGGCGCAGTGCGCGGGGTGTGGACAACAAAAGCTCCCGTTCGCAAACTAAACACGGCAGGTAGGAAAATAAAAACCGGGAAACCCACTACACATTATAATTTAACACTTAATCAATCACACTTATGGACAATACCTTAGAAGGAAAGCTTCTTTTTGCGCAAAACGCGATAACCAATGCACTGGGCTATGAGCAGGTGAAAAACCTAATGGCAGAATTCGGCTATACCGAAGAGCGGCTGCAAGAAGGCCAGCAGCTCTACGAAACAGCCAGCGAGCTACAGCTCAAGCAACAAAAGGAATATGGCGAGCAATTTGAAGCTACCGATACACTCAATGCCGCTAAAGCTACGGCTAACCAGCAGTATGCCAAGCACCTAAAGATCGCCCGTATCGCACTGGCCAACAACCGCAACGCGGAAGAAAGCCTCCAGCTTACCGGGCGGCGTAAGCGCACGCTATCCGGCTGGTTAAAGCAGGTAAAGGCATTTTATGCCAACGCCCTGGCCAGCGACACGGTGCTGGCCGCCTTAAGCCAATACGGCATCACGGCAGAAAAGCTCACCACCATGCAAGAGCAGGTGGACGAGGTAGAGCGGGCCTTTAACCGCCAGCTCCGGGAAAAAGGCGAGGCCCAAGCCGCCACCCAGCAGCGCGACGAGGCCTTCGAAGCCTTGCAAGACTGGATGGGAGACTTCATCACCATCGCCCGCATCGCCCTGGAAAGTGAACCACAGTATTTGGAGATGCTGGGGGTAGTGCAGCCGGCGTAGGGAGAGTTTTGAGGGAGCCCTGCCACGGGGTGGGTGGGGTTCTTTTAAATGGCTTAGCTTCCTCATTATAAAAGCAATAGTTTTAAAGTAGATAATTACGTCTATCAAGAAGTGTTTACCAATAGTTAAAAGTGCCATTATTTATATGCGAACAATGTTTGCCATCACAGTACAAAAATGAAATATAAGGAAAGATATAAATTCAGCATTGATAAAATCACAGAGATTAAGGATGCATTAAGAGATATTAAAGAGCTCAAAAGTTCTGACGACTTATGTATATACTCAACAGGCTCTTATGCCCGGCTAGAAGCATGTCCTAATTCAGATTTAGATTTATTCTTTATATGCAGGGAAGAGGAGTTTTCCAGCATTTCAAAAACTCTTATTGACGCCGAACTGATCAAATTGAATCGAAAGCTTGAAATTCCAGAGTTTTCGGGGGATGGAAAGTATCTTGAAGTTCATAGTTTAAAGCATATTATGGATGAGCTTGGAAGTCAAGAAGATGACTATAAAAACTTTTTTACAGCCAGACTGTTACTTCTACTTGAAAGTTCCCCTATTTTTAATGAACCGGTCTATGAAGATTCTCTCAATCAAATAATCGAGAGCTATTATAGAGATTTTCATAGACATAATAAGGACTTTCAGCCAATCTTTTTAGCTAATGACATAGTTAGATTCTGGAAAACCATGACTATTAACTATGAGCACAAAAGAAATCGATCATCCTTAGAAATTGAACGTAAGTCAAGAGTAAAAAATCTGAAGTTAAAATTCAGCCGAAAGTTGACTTGCTTTTCGTTTTTAATAAAGATTTTAGACACTGAAAAAATCCTAGACCAACAAAACATTTTAGATATCGTAAAATTGACACCAATTGGACGTTTAAATTCCTTAGAAAATAAAGTAGACGATAAAGTGCGGAAGGTGTTAGAAATGTATGATTGGTTTTTGGAGAAAACCAGTCATAAAAAAGACGATCTCATAACTTGGCTAGATGATACTAAAAATAGAGATTTAGCGTTTGGAAATTCTAGAAAATTTGGAGACTTGCTTTTTGATATCTTAAAAGAAGTTGACACAAAAGACTTTTTGAAATACCTAGTGATTTGATTATATTATGCAAGTGAACAAGCTATTTTATGTTATTTACATCAAAGATGAGATAATCAGAACACTGATTGACGGCATCAGATTTCTGGCCGATCCAAAGCAAAAATACCAAGCTCATCTAACGGTAAGAGGGCCTTACAAACGAACACCTAAGAAGTACGAAAGGCATTGGAATACGTCAATTAGGGACCACGATATCCACATTAACGGGCTAGGAACATTCTTTAATGACACACAAAATACTGTCTATCTCAGTTGTGAAGGAGGAGATTCTTTAAAAAGCATATGGAATAAGAGAGATTACAAGGAATATAACCCCCACATAACTCTTTATAATGGAAATGACCGAAAATATGCTGAGCAATTAAAAGACGTGTTGAATGGTCTTGAATTTGATTTCAACGTAGATGTGGATGAGCTTGAAATTTTAAAGCCTGTTACAATTAAGAATCAGTTAAATCTATTTAATGAACCATATGTTTCCGCTTACCTGGACAGGGACCTTTTGAAACGACTGGTTGGTATAGAAGTACCAACTGAAATTATTGACCTCAACGCAGACAAAAGACTCAATTACATTAAAAAATTAGGGTCTGTCCTCAAAAAGGAAGTCAAAAATAAAGATTATCAGATCAAGCCTGAAGTTGTTACAACTTAATTTCAGGGACTTTTTCGACGCATTTTTTTATAATTAAAATGGCAAATCTTCATCTGGAAATAAAGAATCGACAAAATCGAGCTTTACATTATTCTTGAAAAACTCACTTGCTTTTCCCGTGATTACTCTAATTTGATCTGTTGAAGGCAGGTTCAGGCGGCTAGCCAAATATTCAGCTTTTTCCTTTTCATCACCACTACGAATGTTCTCAGATCTGGCGCAAGTCTGTGACTTGTGCTTTTAAACAATGAAAACGAGAGTCTTTGACTCGGCAAAACTAAGAAGAACCTAAAAATTGAGCATAAAATATAAAATACAAGCCCAAACCCAACTACACTTCGTAACCTTCGCTACAGACCGAATTATGGCAGTTTTGTCTAAAGTTGGCCGGGTTACAAACCCTAGTAATCATCAAAAAACCACAAGTTGCAAACTTGCGCCAGTTAGGGATTAGATATTCGTTTTTTTCAGGTTCTCGATGAGTTTTCTGCGATGTATACCCGTTACCATAATCTTCGACCATGAAATTATGATTGCGTCGTATCCGCCAGAGTTAACTCGTTCTTCTGCTTCTAAAATAATTAGTTGATTCACGACGTGCGAGTTGTTGTTAAAATAGCTACGTCCCCATGAGTCAAAGTATTCCTGTTTTGTTATAATTTTCTTACCGAAATTGCCGTGTGCAAACCCAATTTTTTTGTCGATAAGGTCAAAGTTATTCCGTTTAAGTTGCTTAGAAAGCTCCTGTTTAAAATATTGTATCTCAAATTTATTCAGTTCAGCAGAATTGTTCAGCCCGCAACTATCAACCTGGATTTCTTGGGCCAAGCAGATATTAATTGAAAGAATAAGTAAAATTGTGAGTAGCTTCATAGTGGCATCTATAATATTCACATCCCCATCTAGCGCAAGTTACGGACTTGCGCTTCAAAGATGAAAACGAGAGTCTTTGACTCGGCAAAACAAAGAAGAACCTAAAAATTGAGCATAAAATATAAAATACAAGACCAAACCCAACTACACTTTGTAACCTTTGCTTTAGATCGAATGATGGAAGTTTTGTCTAAAGTTGGCCGGGTTACAAACCCTAGTGATCATCAAAAATGCACAAGTTGCAAAGTCGAGTAGGTAAGGGGAATTTCACCCCAAACCTCTCACAGAACCGTACGTGACAGTCTCCCGTCATACGGCTCTTGTTATACAA
>JANQLQ010000258.1 GCA_028280565.1 Fulvivirga sp. | reverse complement strand
TTGCTGGCGCCCTTTTCTTTTGTTTCGTTTTCTTTTGGGCGCGCAAAAGAAAATGAAAACTGGACTTAGAACCTCAAAATCCCGCTTAAACTGCTCATTGCGAGGCTGGCATTACCCGAGACATCTTAAAAACAATGCTGAATTTGCCAAAATTATACGTTCTCCAGTCAAATTCAATTTTCAAGGACACCCTAAACTGCCCCTTTTAGCAAAGCGGTTGAAGAGCAATACAATCTCTATCTACTTGATAAACAGGAAAAATCCATCTACAATATTCGAATTGTAAACCCTGTGATACTATTTCCAAATTTCAAATCCGAAAGAGCAATAAGAGAACAACAATTTTTAAAGGGTTTATTCAAAATCAAGATCAAACGAGTGTTCTTTTTTCTTTCCTGGAGAGATGGTATAAAATCTAGGCGCAAAATTTTCTGCTCCAAATAAAATCGATACTTTTTTCAGTCCTGTATTGGAAATTTTATTGAAAGATAAATGGGATTTGTTGGGCTTATGAAAGACAAAATTTTCATTATATCTAGGCTTAAAATAGTTTATTAAAGAAGCTTTAAAAAGAGATACATTTTGCCTGATTTCTTTTAAATCACCCTCTAAGAAATTCGCACTAAAATTTTGTGTGAAATATTCCCTTTCTTGTAAACTAATATTTCCAGGGAAATCAAGTAATGCATCTTGCTTCCTATCGTTTCTCATCCATTTCCAACATTTCCCCATGTTTTAGTCCGAATTTTGTCTGCGGACAAAGAATCGGTAAACATGCCCAAGGGACAACAGATTTAATGTTTACTCCATCCATTAAAACTGCTAGTATTTCGAATCAAAAGAGGCTTATTGGAATCATGATATTTTTTTAGCGGTTTGTAGTCAAGGCATAAAGAGCCCGCTCGCAAACCAGGGAAAGCATCATATTAATATTACTTCGCTGGAAGATACTCCTTAACATGCCAAAAGTAGTCATCATCAATCAGACGCGCATTTCCTAAAATAGCAGCATCTTCCATGACTTTAGAAACCAAAAACTGAACTTCGATACCTTGATCTTTCAATTCCTACTTTTCCATTGATTATACTCTTTAATCAGCTCGTGTACTTTTTCGGGGTATATATTTGCTAAATTTTTCGTTTCACCTATATCAACTTTAAGGTTCACCAAAAACAGGGAATCACCTGGTTTAATAGATTCTTTATCAACAGGGTCTCTCGGATTTTTCAGCAACTTCCAATTACCCTTTCTGACAGCCCAGTTTTTTTTGCCTGATGACCACCAAAAAACCTTATGCTGTGACGAATCATTATCATAAATTACGTTAATCAGACTTTTTCCTTCAAAATCATCATTTTGATACCTGATATCGCACATATCAAGAATGGTAGGAAACCAATCTACGTTTACGGCCATTTGATCCCTGGCTTCATGCTGTGGAATAGTCCTGGGCCAGCTTATGATCGCCGGAACTCGAATACCGCCTTCAAACATGGAAAACTTAGCGCCTCTATATGGACCAGCACTTCCTCCACCACCGAATGTCCTTTCTTCCACCGAATGTCCATGGTCCGATTGGAAAATAATAATGGTATCATCCCTTAGTTTAAGCTCTTCCAGCTTCTTTAAGAGTATTCCGATTCGCTCGTCAACTGTTGACAGACTGGCTGCATACTTATCCCTGGGGCTATCCAGGTCTTTGTAGTATTCTCTCCATTTGCCGGTCCCCTGTAGTGGATAATGCGGAAGATTAATGGCATAATAGAGAAAAAATGGAACATCCTTATTCCCTTCAACAAAACTGAGCGCCTTATCACTGATAATATCCTGAAAATATTCACCATCCATCCAAACCTCGTTATTGTTTTCCCACAGATCATGTCGATTGGGTCCTTTCCAATAATAGAAATGCGAATAATTATCAATACACCCTCCCATGTGACCGAAGGAATAATCAAATCCTTGTGCATTGGGCATAGTCTCTTCAGTATACCCCAAATGCCATTTCCCGATATGACCTGTCATATATCCATTTTCTTTTAGCTTTTCTGCTATGGTAATCTCTTCTGAAGGCAAGCCCGGCTTTCCTTTTTGTGACGGCGCATTTCCGGGCAGGCCAGCTGCCAATGGTGTTTTACCAGTAAGCAAGGCTGCCCTGGAAGGAGAACACACCGGCGCTGCTGCATAAAATTGACTGAACCTTACACCCGTCTTGGCGAGGTGATCAATGTTTGGTGTGTATAGATCCCTTGCTCCATAACAATTTGCATCCACTGTCCCCTGATCATCTGTATAAATGATGATTACATTGGGCAGTATACCGGAATTTTGGGAACTACTATTATGGCATGGGCATAGCACAACAACTACTACTCCCAGGATGACATTTTTACGCATAAGCTTCTTTACTACGATATTCGTCAAAACCTTTAGTATATCAGAAAACGTTTTGTATATCTCACGCTTTTCTATTTCATTCCACCTCCAACGGTATACAACATCCATATGTGCGTGACCGATTACCTTTACCTTTATGGAGATTAAACTTCTCAGAAGTCGATTGGCCATTAACATTGTGATTTATGAATAAAGCTGCAATCAATACAAATAATCGTTTCATTCAGTGAGGGTATTTTGTAAGGTGCCTGAAGCTTCACCTTCATACATTTTAAGGTTCAGTTTGCCGCCACTCACTAATTGCGCATGATATAAATTAAGTTCCCGTAATTCCTGGCCATTCAAGGTTGCTACCTTGATGTACCGGTTTTCTTTACTGTTATTCTCTGCTTCTATGACGAACTTTTGGCCTTCATAGTAATCCGGGTTCAATTCAATTTCAATACGGTCGAAAGAAGGGCAGGACACCTGGTAAACAGCATCTGCTTCATTGCCTCCGGTCATTTGGAACAACCCAATTTTCATGAGCACGGCCAGGGCACCCATTAAGCCCTGGTCTTCGTCTCCGTTATATCCCCTGCCGGTAGACAACCCCTGGTAAACGTTTTCCACAACCTCCCGGGACCAATATTGGGTGAGATCCGGTCTGCCCAAATGATGGAAGACAAAAGCAGTTTGTATGGAAGGTTGGTTACCATAATTAATCGGTATCCTCGAATACCCAGGGTGTAATTCCTGGGCATGTGAAGTCCCTGACGTGAACCCTAACTTCGATGCCTCTTCAAACTGCCGATCCAATTTTGCAACAGCCGCCTCATTTCCTCCCATCAAGGTTGCAAGGCCGGGTAAATCATGTGGTACAAACCAGGTGCCTTGTGCTCCATTTGCTTCAATAAAACCCGCATTCAGTTCATATGGATCATAAGGTTTGCGCCACTTTCCATTCTTGTCTTTAGGTCGAATCCAGTTCGTTTCAGTGTCAAACACGTTTCGGTAGTTTTCAGACCTTTTCATAAAATATGCTTCATCTTCCTTTTTTCCCAGGGCTTTTGCGAATTGTGCCAGACACCAATCCTGGTAGGCATATTCCAACGTAAGACTGCCCCCTTTCTGATGAAGTCCGTTTCTTTGTCCTCCACCGGGTGTGGGATAGGGTACGAAGCCCTGCTCGATGTAGTGATCCAGACCTCCGCCTATCTCTGTTAAGTGCTCGTATCCCGCCCGCATCATAATACCACCAGGCATATGATTCTTCTTGAGGGCCTCATAGGCTTCTTCCGCATCAAACCCTCTTATACCTTTTTGATATGCTCCAACCATGAAAGGCGTGCTGCTGGCTCCTGTCATCACATAAGTGTAATTACCACCCGAAGGCCCCCTGGGAACCAGTCCGCCATCTCGATAGTATTGCAATAAGGAATTGACAAACTCTTCGGCAATCTCAGGATAAACCAACTGCCAAAGGGTAGTAATCGTCCACTGGGCACCCCAGAAAGAATCCGAATTGTAATGATTAAACAATGGTAGGCCCTCATTGGAAACAGGAAGTCGTTTGATCCGGAAGTCTTCCCCTGTGTTGTCAGGGTAGTAGCCATTGGCATCATTAATGACCCTTCTCCCTTGCAATGCGTGCCATAAATCAGTGTAGAACCTGCGCTGTTGCTCATAAGTGCCTCCCCCTACTTTTATCCTGCCCAGGTAGGAATTCCACTCGTCTTTTGATTCCCGAACCACCCTTTCAAAATCCCAATGGGGGAGTTCATGATTGAGATTGAATGTAGCGTTTTCTATTGAAGTGTAAGAAATGGCTACTTTCATCTTGACATCACGTGAGCCGGATGGTAATTTCAAAATGCATTTTCCGAAATTTTGAGAAACTGTAAAGTCCTCAATATCCGTATCTAACTCAATTCTGAAAAAAACAGATGTGGGTTTAGGTCGCCTAAAAGTAGGTGCATTAGTTAATTCCCCTTCAAACACCCGAGCGTCGACTTGCCTGATCGAACCGTCAATAATTTTTGATGGACCCAATTGGCCATTTAAATTGACCAGGATAGCTGGTTTTGGTGTTTTAAAATTGTATTTATGAAAACCTACTCTTTTAGTGCTGGTAAGCTCCACATCGATATCATATCGATCCAGGTACAACTGATGATAGCCGGGAGATACATTTTCCCTGCCATGATCAAAAGAAGAAGAATAACGGTCGGAAATATCCTCTTCGAAAAGTCTATCCAATGCCAGCGGCATCACTGATAATCCGGAAAGCTGCCAGGCATGAATATGGCTGAACCCCTTAACTGTGTCAACATGGTAGCGGTAACCACTTCCCCAGGCACCATCTACTTCCGTATCGGGACTCAGATTAACCATCCCAAATGGCCTGCATGCTGACGAAAAGAAAAACCATCGTGAGTTCTCCGTATCCAGCAATGGATAGACCATTTGGACATAATCTATTTTTTCCGTGACCTTTTCCTGGGGTTGACAGTTAACTAACAGTGATAAAATGGAGAAAACTAAAGCTATTTGGATTTTTAACTTCGGACACCTGCCAAAAATATTCATCTCTTCTATATCTATTCTGCTCCTGGCATTCGATTTTATTATGAACCGATGGAACATGATCAATTTTGCTTTTTTATTATATCGCCCTTTAAAGAGGCCTTTATATTCTTGATCTTCTCACCCTGAACCTCGTTCAAAACAACCATAGGAAGGTTCTCTATGTTGGTAACAGCAAGTTCATCGATGGTTAAGTCTCTTACCTTATCGAAAATAAATGCAGGTCTGTAGTCTGGTTCCAGGTAGGATATATTCAAATTTTTGAATTGTATCCCTTCTACATTTCTAACAAAAAAAGCTGAAGCAGGCAATTCACCGAACATGTGGAACTCAGGATACTTTTTTTCATTATAAGGTACCTGGAACAATGAATCGGTAGAGATATGTGCTACTTGCTTTTTTCCTCCACCAAAATATTTGACCGTAACATCCGTGAAGCTTATATTTTTGATCGGATGACCTGGTAATCCGGATATCGTTGAAGGATAGGGGTTGTGTGGAGCAGGCCTCTCTCCTCGCGGAGGAAAATGAAAATTCGGACGGTGATGATTTATGTTTTTCCCATCTAAATTGACTTCCATATCGATATTGCTCAGACGAATATTGTCAATTGTGCCTATGTCAGCTTTCTGATTACGATGACCTATATTGATAAAAAATGAGCCAGAAGAGTTTTTAACGGTGACATTGGATATTTCTACATCTTTCATATACCCACCATCTACAACCATTAGTGCAATGGCAGAACGATAGGTATCATATATGTAAAGGTTGTCAACCTTTACATTTTTAAAACCTCCACGAGAAGCTGTCCCTAACTTAAAAGCACTTGAGCCCGAACTGACTTTACAATTCCTGATCTCAATATTTTCGCATATGCGTGAACTGTCGTGAGATTTCAAACAAATACCATCGTCTTCGCTAATGATATCACAATCTTCAACAACGACGTTAGTGCAGTCGACCAGATCCAAACCGTCATTGTTCCAATATTTGGTACATCTTACTTTGACTCCTTTCAGCCATAGAGAATCACAATTGATATACGTTTGCGTCCACCCTGATGCATTTCTTAAGGTAACATCCTGAATAGTCACATTGGAAACATTAGTGAATTCAATGAGCTGCGGACGAACAGCTTCATTGGGACGGTTGCGTCTATATTCAGAAGCGTCAATTTCACCACGTGTGAGCTTGGTCATAACATCATCGACCAGGTCCAAGGCCTGTCCATCAATAACGCCTTCCCCGGAAATGCGTACATTCCTGGCATCCAGGGAAAGAATTAGCGCATACCAGTGACTCCCCTGTTTGTAGTGATTGAAGTCAGTGCTACCTAGCAGGACAGCACCTTCTTCTAATTTCAATTCTATGTCGTCTTTAAGTATTATACTCCCTGTGACGAAATTGCCCTTGGGAATAATGACGCTCCCTCCGCCAGAAGCAGCTACCTGATCAATAGCAGCCTGGATAGATTCTGTATTGAGTGTCCTGGCGTCCCCAACCGCACCAAATTTTCTTATATCAACGGCATCCTGGCTCATACAAGAAATAAGTGTAATATAAATGAGAAGAAACGTAAGTAATGATGTCTTCATTATTCTATTAAATGTTAAGTGTTTATTGATTTGATCCCTCCTTGTCAATTGAAAGTGGGGTTATATTGAAACCTTCGAAACAGCTCCGAAGGGCTGGGTATTTGACTGGAGAAATTAATACCCGCTGCAATTAAGTCTTTAAAGATTGCAGCGGGTACATTTAGTAATGTAGACTTTCCTCCAAGTCCATCAACCACCAGCTCACCAACCTGGGTTCTGGGTTAAGTCCTGGTTTAAATCTCTTTCAGTCTCAGGTATTGGCCATAGAAAATAACCAGGATAGTACCTGCGTGTATCAAGCAGTTCGGTCCCGGTAAAATCCATAATATCTTCATCCAATGATTGTGTATCAAATGAAGGATCACCATCATACCACCTGCGAAAATCGGAGTAGTAAATACCCTCAGCAGCAAACTCCAGCATTCTTTCTTCCCTGATCAATTCTCTCACCTCAGCTTGAGTACCCACTGGAATACCAGGCATGTCCACTCGGTTTCTCACTTGATTGACGGCCCAATACAAATCATCACCAGCATTACCAGCATTACCGACATTTGCTTCATTCCTTGCCTCTGCGTACATTAATAATACGTCCGCATATCGAATAATAGGATAGTCAATGGCTGAATGCCGACGAACCGGACTCTCTTCTCCCACATTTACAAATTTACGCCAGCAATAATGATCATTTGTGTTATTGACCGTTCTCATACACTCATAGGGATCAGTCTCCGTATCCCTTGGATATCGATATTCATAAGTCCTGTTTCCACGGCCTACAAATAATGCGAAGGGCCTGATTATACTAGCTTCCAACCGGGGATCTCTACCTTCAAACACCTGGTTTACATCATCTCTATTCGACCAGTCAAATGCCCTGCCGTTATCCGTCTCAAAATCTGCCAGGAACTGATCCATGTCAAACCTGGAGCCATCTTGCCATCTGTAGGTATTCACAAAAAAATTAGTTGGAATTGAACTGTTTTTGGCATTGCTACGACTTGACGCATTGCCATATCGCAGATCACGCCAACCTCCAAAATCCTGGATCCCTTCATTTTGGAGAGCAAAAATTACTCCACTATTCCTATCTGCAGAGGTTTGAAACATACTACCGTAATCGTCGTGCAACTGATAATCACCCAAGTCTATGACCTGCTTGAACATATCTGCAGCTTGGGTATATTGCTTGTTATACAGGTAGACCTTTCCCAGCAAAGCCATTGCAGCTCCTTTAGAGGCACGGCCATCCGAAATTGCTCCCCCCGTACCTGGCAGATTAGCAATAGCATTGTTTAGATCATCGATGATCACTGTTCTCACCACAGAAGGCTTACTTCTTGGCTCATACGTTTGCGAAAAGGATGTAGGCTCTGTGTATAATGGGACTCCATCATATTTTGAGTCATCCTGCCCACCGTAATAATTCAATAGATCGAAATAGAACAAAGCTCTTAAAAATTGAGCCTCTCCAAGCAATCGATCCTTGGTGGCTTCATCAGGAGTCTCGATCCCCGGAATGTTAACTATGGCCTCATTTGCCCTGTTTATTCCACGATATAACGTTTCCCAACGATCATTATAAAGCCTGGTTCTGCTATTGGAATTGCCAGAAACAATACTGTACAATGCCCAGGTATCCCAGTTTGCGCTCCCCCCGTAACGATAAGCCATAGGAGTAAGCACATCATCCATTCCCAGCTCATTAATGTAAGGCTGTCTTCTCATGACATTGTAGATCGCATTAACGCCAAGAATAGCATGTTCTTCTGTCTTCCAAAAGTCATTGCCCCCTATTGCATTTTGAGGGGAAGTTTCAAGGAAATCCTGCTCACAACCAAAAGCTAATAGAGTAATAACAAGTATTAATATTTCATGCGTTTTCATGTGGAATAAGTTTAAAAGTTCATGTTCAGTCCTGCCGTGAATCTTTTCATAATCGGATAGTTCACGCCTGTCATTTCGGGATCAAATCCCTTGAATTCGGAAGACTTGATCGTAAAGAAATTTTCAGCACTTAAGTATACCCTAAACCTTTCCACACCAACCTTTTCAATAAGCTTATTCGGAAGTGAATACCCCAGGGTAATATTTTTAATCCTCAAAAATGAGGCATTCATCAACCAGAAATCGTTCGTTACAGTGTTGTTTGGCACCCCGTCTGCCGTCAGACGCGGGAAGTCGGCATTTGGATTTTCGGGAGTCCAGGCATCTAAAGCTGCAGTAGAAACCAATCTGCCATTTCGCAGATCTGAAGTGTACCAAACATTATTGAAATAGGTATCAACACCTGCTAAACCCTGGCCTAAAATATTCAGATCGAAATTTTTATACCCTAAGTCCAATGAAAAACCAAAGGTATGACTAGGAATCTGCGATCCTTTGGCAACACGGTCATCATCATTGATTACTTTGTACCCCTCTTCGCCTTCGCTTTGCTGGTCTTTGTAGATAAAATCACCCGGGGAAGGCATTGGAGAAAAGGTATATCCATCAGCTACCATCTCGTCAATTCTTTCCTGGGTTGCTATACTTTCCACTTCACGTACATACCAGGAACCCATAGGAAATCCCTCCTGTAGTATTTGGTTATTACTTCTTGTGCCTGCACCTCCGAGGTATTTGACAACTTCGTTCTTTAGATAAGTAATATTGCCGCTGAACCCGTACCTAAAATCAGTACCGATATTATCTCTCCAGCTAAGAGTTAGTTCAACACCATTGTTATCAACAATCCCAGCATTTTGAGGTGGGGCGGTAAGCCCTCCATTCACTCCGGGGATCGGTAAATCAATTAAGATGTCGTCTGTCCTCCTGGCAAACCAGTCAAACTCCATCCCTAATCTTCCCTCCAGCAATGAGCTTTCAATTCCAATATTGGTTTGTGTAGTGGTTTCCCATCTGAGAATGTCATTAGGAATCGCCACTGGAGCAGCTCCCGGAACAATTGTTCCCCCAAAGACATAACTGCTTAAATTGTACAATGGCTGAGTTCCATAGTCAGATACCTGGTTGTTACCCAGTCGCCCCCAGGAACCTCTTATCTTTAAGCTACTTATCGGATGAATGTCTGCAAAAAAATCTTCATTCGACATTACCCAACCAACAGATACCGCAGGAAAAAGTCCCCATCGATCACCTTCCGAAAACCTGGACGAACCATCATATCTTAAATTAGCTTCAAACAGGTATTTTTCCTGGAAATTGTAATTGACCCGACCAAAGAAAGAACGTATCGACCGGTCCGCAAAATTTCCTCTAACCACAGGGTCTGCTCCTGAGACAGCGTCCATGACCGTGGTTTCATCCGCAAGTACATCCAATTTGAAAGCGCCCAGGTTTCTCGCAGTCTCATACTCTTGATTATAACCCAATATTACATTGACATTGTGATCACCGGCAATCGTTTTATTATACGTCAAATAGGAATCAAAAATCAATCGGTAATATTTCCTGTACTCCTCCTCCAATGCCGTTTTGTTATTACTTTGCCTGATGATCGTATTATCTCTCAGATTCCAGACATCCGCAAAAAATTGCTGCGTAATATTGTAATCATATTGAATTGCAGGTTGATAGCTAGTCGTTAAAGTGAAGTCCTTGAGAAAATTCACCTTGGTGTAAACCTTCGCCAATATCTTGGTAATATTTTGAGATGACTCTCCATTATCAAAATTTGTTTCTATGTTATTTACAGAGGCGTCTTCTCCAGCAACCCACGGTCCACCAGCTCGTCCCAGCGGATCTCGTGGCAACACTCCGGGCACAGAACTACCTATGTATCCCAGGTAAGTTGAAACAGTGTTGCCGGGTGTGCCTTCGTCCGACCAATAGCCAAAAACATTTGCCCCGGCGGTCAACCAATCATTTAGCTCCGCTTCTACATTTGATCTGAAAGAATACCGCTTATAATCTGTTTCTTTCAAATTCCCCCTGTTATCCAAAATATTAGCTGAGAACATGTAACGCATTTTATCATTTCCTCCTGTTGCCGACAAATTATGTCTCTGGAGAAATGCATCACGAAAAGCCACTTCAAACCAATTTGTATTAGGATAAAGTATTGGATCGGTCCCGGCCTGGTAATCGTCCATAGTAGCCTGATCAAAGATGGCAGGTCTGCCAACATTCTCTCGCGATTGATTTATCAATCGCATATGTGTTGGGTAATCCCAAACCATGTCCACATCAAGTGCTGGGCTTTGTGTCCCCATGTACGCATTGTAAGAAAAATTTACCTTTCCATTAGATCCTTTCTTTGTAGTTATTAGAATAACTCCATTGGCAGCCCTGGAGCCATATATAGAGGCTGAGGCCGCATCTTTTAATACCGATATACTTTGTATATTTTCAGGAACAACGTCTGACAAACTACCCACCAGGCCGTCGATGACCACTAAAGGGCTCGAATTATTTAGTGTTCCAACTCCTCTAATCAAGATTTGGCCAGCATCATCGCCTGGCTTTCCTGACGACTGCGATACAGACACTCCGGCAGCTTGCCCGGCAAGCCCTTGTGCAATGTTCGTAATTGGCCTGGTTGCACCCATTTCCTCAAAATCGACGGAAGCGACAGATCCTGTTTGGTTCACCTTCTTCTGCGTACCGTAACCTATGACAATTACTTCTTCCAACGACGCCAAATCTGCTTCCATAAATACATCGATCACAGATCGAGCGTTGACAGCAATTTCCTGCGTTTTGAATCCCAGGAAGGATATAGTGAGCACCGCATCTTCGGAGACACTGAGTTGGTATTTTCCGTCCGTATCTGTGACCGTCCCCACTGTCGTTCCCTTTACCAATACAGTGGCGCCCGGCAGGGGATCTCCCTGATCATCTAATACGCGCCCGGAAACCTCTACATCAGCCTCTATGGTAACCTGAACCGGATCGTCCTTCCCGTTTTTTTTCAAAACGGACACGGAAATATTGTTATTTATCTGCTTGAATTTGAGTTGCGCCTGGCGAGATACGTTTTCAAGCACCTCCGCAACTGTCCTGGATTCCTTCCCTGACAGGTCGATGAGCTGCTTTTTATCGATATCCCTTTGGTGAAAGTAAAATTTATAATCTGTCGAGGATTCGATAGTAGCAAACACATCCAATATGGTCTTCTGCCCTCCACTGATGGTTAATTCGACTTTTTTTACGCTCTTATACTGTGCATTCACACCAGAGGCCATTACAACACTCAAAAACAAGCACTGCAGGGCCACTACGTAAAATGAGTACATTGAAATCATTTTAATGATCCGTAAAGTTTTATCATTCATATATTTGTAAGGATTTGTGTAACATTCGTTTCATAATTCACTCGAGTTTCAATGTCATTCTTGATTGATGCAGGCAAGCGCTATCTAGAATATGACATTGAAACAGCAGACCCTGGACCTGGTCCAGGGTTTGTCATTTGTTGTGTATAAATCTTATATGCATAGCTTTTATAATAGTTTTAGTTAACAGTGTTTCTATTCTCCTGGTCTCCTGGCCAACGCTTTTATTGAAATGCGATCATTAGTTTCTTTCCTTTGATCTCGTATTCAAAATCCCTGGAGTGACTCATTATTTTCATTACATTTTCCAGGCTTTGGTTCTTAAACTCCCCATTGATTCCGTCATAACTGGATTTATATACTTCTCCATAGTCCACTACAACTTCTACATCATACCATTCCTCGAGAATATTCATGACGTTAGAAAACGTTTCATTGCTGAAATAGAGCACACCATCCTTCCATGATAATACCTCTTTTTCGTTGAAATTATCCTTCACGAAAAAACGATTGTTTGCATTATACAATAGGGACTGTCCGGGTTCCAGAATGTCAATATGGGCATCTTCGGACTTGTCTACGTTAATGGAAACCTTGGTTTTACCGGTCACCAGGGACACCCTGACATGCTCTTGATCCGGGTAAGCCTTAATATTAAAAGATGTACCTAATGCTGTGGTAATGATATCGCCAGAGAGAACATTAAAGGATAGTTCCTTATTCTCTGCCACTTCAAAAAAAGCTTCCCCTATCAGCTCAATGTCACGGTTGGTTTCTCCAAAATCACTTGAATACTGAATAGAACTGGATGAATTTAAAATAACCCTGGACCCGTCCCGAAGGGATATGGTTGACTTTTGTCCTCGTGGATTTGATTTTTCGACAAGGTTTGCGATCGGTGCATTTTGCTTCCCGTCTCCTGAAAAGTAATTGATTGACCAAAAAAGACTTCCTGCTGCTATAAGCAAAATAATCACAGCTGCTATTTTCCTCCAACCGTGCAAGTAACCATGAGTGTTGCGGGAGATATGAATTGACCTAACTTCCTTATGATCCGAATTGGCCTCAATTTCCAATCTTTCCCAAATATTGGCTTTCATTTTTTTGATGCTTACAGAATCTGCCGGGGTTTCAGCTTCTCGGGCCACTTCTTTCCATGAACTTTTTAAAAAGGCCGTGACCTCCGCTTCTTTCTCATGTATCACCAACCACTTATATATTTCTTCCAACTCTTCCTCCGTGCACTTGTTCTCCTTAAGTTTTCTAAAAAGTTCTATGTTCATTATACTTTTCCATTTTCCATTGACCCTATATTATTAAATACAAGATTCCACTCACGACCGGTGATGCCGGGTTATAATTTTTTAGAAAAACCTTGTCTACAGAAGATTAAAACCTTTGGCTCCCTGACTAACAGGGTTATGAGTTGAAGATGTTGACAAAGAGTATGAAGGGTATATACTCTATGTAGGACCGTAGATACTTAATGGATTTTTTGATTTGACTCTCGACGGTATTTATGGAAAGATTTAAGAATTCGGCTATTTCTTTGTTAGACATTCCTTTTTCTCTACTCAATCTAAAAATCTCCTGGCGTTTTTCAGGTAGTGCCTCAATAGCCTCCGAAAGTATTTCTTTCATTTCATTAAAGAAAACGTCGTCTTCCGTGCTATTACTATAAATAAGAGATTCAACAGGAAATGTAATGCTTTCAGTAACCAAAACTTTCTTATTGATCCTATTGAGCAATTCATTTTTTGTGATTCGAAAAATGTATCCGTCTATTGACAATTCCAGGTTTAAGTTTTCCCTGTTTTTCCAGATTTTTACGAATACATCCTGAACTACCTCCTCGGCTTCAACCCTTGATTTTAGAAATAGCATAGAGAAATTGAGAAGCTTCAATGAGTATTGCTCATAAAATGTGCTGAAGGCTTCTACGTTACCTTCTTTAATTTGTCTGAACAATTCCTTTTTCAAATGCTGTGAAGAATTTTGATCGTTCAATCTTTAAAATATAAGGAAATTATTTCAAATCCCTCCTCCTCCACAATAAAACCTTAATACAATGAGTATTGAGACTTTTTTCGCATTAGGTGCCGACATTTAATTCCTTTATTTTGAGAGACTTTTCAAAAGGACTTGCTATAAATAATAAGATATCAACGCTCAATCTGAAAATAGTATTTTCACAGTTCTGAGAAATGAACATGTTCTTGTCCGTTTTTTGTCCGCGCAAATCACAAAATCATTAAAAATGCTTGTTTGAGCTGTATAGACTGATTTTCAGTCAAAATAAACATCTCATATCGAATGTGTTTGTTTACTAGAGTTGAGAAAGTAGATAGGAAACCAGTTGGGAAAAACACTGGCAAAGTAGTTTTTTATCAATTTTTCTTTCCTACGTTTTACTATCGTTTTGTTATCCAAAATGTGATTTATCAACATATTTTTGCTTTGATTTTGTCCATGAAAAAAAGCAACCATATAATCTCGGACAAAGTACAATAAGATTTGGATTTCCAGTAGCTGGGGATTATTTGGCTAATTAAACAAGTAACCGGCTCTTGATGAGTTTGATATTCAAGTTGCTCACGTTATGATTTTTTGAGAGTACTTCCCATTGACCCAAGGCATGTTTCACCTGTTCAATAATAGTGTCGATTTGAGAACGAGTAAGATTGGCTTCTTTGCCTAGCTTGATCAAGTGTTCGGTCGTCGGGTTTTGTCCTTCTCCCATAACCATTGTACTTTGGTGTCCTCGTGGCCCGGATGAGAAAGTCAAATCATAGGGTGGTGCAAGTTTCCACTGGCCGGAACTATCCATAAGAAAAGAAAAGTTCTTTCCATGATCGTCCCGGTTATGTGAGAGAATATTAAAGACCGTGAGGCGAAACATTTTTTCTACTTCCCTAATGTCTTTTGTAAGCACCTCGGTTAAGGCTAGTAAATCTTCATAATCCAAAGCAGGGACCCTGAAATCGGAATGTAATAGGCCACTTACAGTATGCATATGAAACCTTTTCCTGTTATCTCGGTCAAAGCGTTGGGTAGCGAAATACCCGGCACCCTTCGATGCGGGGAAAAGGTGAGTTTGGGTCATTTCAAGGCCAGCCTCTTTGGCCATCAATGAATATACATATTCAATAGCCCCTGCATCCACCCCATCTATAGTGTTGGCAAACTTGACGATCCAATATTCATAATCCTTTGATAACTCATGCTTTCCATGAATGATATGTTGCCTATTTTGCGCAACGCCAACTAAGGCTTTTGGCCTGGCCCCGGCGGATGATCCATTCAGATCAACCAATTCTTCGAGAACATTTTCAGCCTCTCCATCAATAACTTCCTGGGTCTGATCAGCAAGCAGATCAAGATCTATAGTTTCTGCAGGTCTTTCATCACTGTAATCAGGCTCATAGACTAAAGCGCCCAGGCCCATAAATCCAATGTAAGCAAGACGGTCTAAAGGGGTGAATTCATGAGGTAGAAGATTACGGCTCCTCACGAGCCTATCAAACAGCAGTCGCCCCCATCCATCAGGTAGGCTGTCATTGAAAACACCTGGCAAACCTTCAAAGAGGCTTGGGTTAAAAGTTTGAACACCACTTTCCAAGGGAAGGTTTAAGGGAGATATTTCTAACCCCAAATCAAGAAACGCTTCATCAAATTCAAAGTATATTTTGTAATCGCGGCTTGCTAACCGCCCCACAGGAATGGTCTCGTCTCCAAAGTTTAGGCCGACTTTGATTTCAGCTAAAGAGATAATGTTGGTCATTTACGCCACCCCCTTTGTCGTTTTTTATCCTGTTTGCTTTGCAATACATCATCAATTGAAGAGAAACCCTCATCCAAAGGTTTTGTTGCCTCGACCAAATTTTCAAGGCACCCAAGGGCCATGGCGAGTTTGAAAAATGATCCTAATGAGATTTGTCCTTTTTGCTCAAATTTTCTCAATGAAGCCAGGCTGACACCTGAGCGTTCAGCTAATCCTGCCTGTGTCAGTTCTTTTTCAAGCCGTAAGGTGCGTATATTCTCGGCGACCTTTCGCAAGGCCTTAGATGTGGTTATAAGTGATTTCATAATATTACTTATAACTCAAATATAGCAATAATTACTATAATAATGGTAATTATACATTTACCAGGATGTGTACTTCTGGCAAAATGTCGGTAAGGCGGTTTTGAGTAACATTAAGTGATCTTCCAGCTCAACTCTCAAAACGTGAGCTCGATATAGAAATACGGTTAGATTAAATCGTAAAGAAGATCCCTCCGTGATTGGTTGAGCTTTGGTGCCTTGGTGGCCGGGGAAGCTTCGCCACCAAGGCGCAAATGCACTAAGGTTCACCAAGCTTACGCGCCAAAACTATCCCAAGTAACATCAAAGTGATAAACAGTTATCGAGTTCAGCTTCAAAAGCTTTCCAGCCTTGTAGGCTTGCTGAATAAGATGGATACCGGGTTGGACGGGTTTCAGATTTCTCGAAGGGTGGTTATGAGCAAGTGTAAGACTGTTGTCCATCTTTTAAGTAGCCTGCGGCCTTATATTGATCAATCAAACCAGGCCTGTCACGCAAAGCAACATAAGAAGCGCAAGCACACAATGAAGCTTTTGCAACCTTTGTTGGAGTATCTTTGCGCACTTGGTGTGAAAGACGGTATGTCGCCCCACTTCATCTTACTTTGTCCTTATGCTGAACCGAGGTTAAGGCCTAATTTTTCCATCAATTTCCCTACTTTTTCACCACTGGTTGAGAAAATGATGAGAGACGAATATAATCTTGCCTGTTTTTTGTCCAAGGAAAATCAAATAGGCCAAAACCACTTAAAAACATAGTAGAGGCTTTTTTTAAGCCAAACAAACCCATCATGTGGACAATATTACTGCACTAGATTTAAAACCATTTGATTTGAACACTGGTTTAGCGAAGCGGAAAAATACCGCTTAGGATTTATGAAAACGAGGGATGGTATGCTCCCCATACGCACAACACCCCTCGTTAAAATTCTTCACACAGGATTTAGCATTCTTGGTTTATTATTCTAATGCCGGGACGGATCCACTCGTTTCCCAAGTTTTTTTTAACACTCAATCCTGTTGAGCCAATAATTGGATCTCACTTGCATCCAAAACCCGGTTATAGATAACCAGGTCATCCATGACCCCGGTGAAAGGCGCACATGGACCCGCAGCACAAGTGGATCTTCCGAAGTAAAATGGCCTTTCTGACTCTACAAAATCATCACAAATATCACTAGCAAGCCCTGACTCGAAGGTGGCATTATCCCTGGCTACGCCATTCACATAAAGTCTAAAAGCATTGTTGTTTTCAGTCCTTCCATCCCAAGTCCCGGCTATATGGTACCAGGTATTAAGCTCTAAAGTATTTGCAGGAGTTATCCGTCCTCTATATTTAGCTGAATTCGTACTATATGACATTCTTAAACTTCGGTCAGGTTGAATAGTAAAAATAAACCCAATCCTATTTTCTGGCATGCAATTGTCTGAAGAATTTCCTTGTCCATTGAAATTGCTGATAACTGCCATGCCCTTTCCTGTTTCTGTAGGCAAATAGATCCAAGCCGCAAAAGTGACCCCATTGCCCATGTTATTATCCAACTCGTCTGTAGTCCTTACGTAACCATCAAGAAAGTCCAATGCCATGTTTTGGCGGTCATTGCGGTCCGTAGTGGGTCGTACCCCTCCAAAAAGGGTTCCGTTAAATGTCATGCTCCCATTATCTTTTCCGTCCCCATCAAAAGGATAGTAAGCGATCAAACCTTGGCTGGGAAGGTCAGACACTAAGATGTAACGGTTTTTTATGAGGGTTTCAGAGTCAAATTCATTTGAAACCTCAAGTGAGACCTCGTATATGCCTGGAGTAGAATAAACGACAGTTGGGTTTGCCATGGTCGATGTGCTGGGTGTACCTCCCTCGAAAGACCACTGCCAGCTATTTGGTTCACCAAAAGAACGATCAGTAAACGTAACATCCTCCCCGGCGATAACACTCAATTTATCCGCCTCAAATTGAGCTGTCACCGGCCCGACAACCTTCACAAAGGCTTCTTTTTCTTTGGTGCCGGAATTCTCCCCGTTAGAAGCCGTTAATATCACAGGATACACCCCGGGGGTAGTGTAGGTCACTTTCGGGTCCTGGGCCGTAGAGCTAGAAGGATCTCCACCTTCAAAGCTCCACTCCCAGCTTGTCGGCTCTCCTGTTGAGTTATCTGTGAAAGTTACTTCTTGCCCTGCCACTATTGAACTGTCATTCACCGAGAAATCGGCCTCTACTAATAAAGGAGACTCATCGTCATCTCCACAAGAGAAAAAAAGGACCGTTGGAATCATAAATGCATAGGCAATCACACGAAGTACTTGTTTCATTTTCATTTTTTTCAGATTAAAAGGATAGTGATGTTAACTTAAGGACTAGCGAATGAGTTAGCCGGTCAGGTCGCCCTTAGGCAGTAATGATCTTATATAAAAAACGATCTAATCCTGAACCTAAAACGTGATCAAGACACCGGTCTATTCTTCCCAGGGCCATACCCAAAACACTTTTTCATAAAAAGCTGCGATGTGATCAAAAAATAATTGTATAGCAATCACAGCGTAAAAACTTATGTAAAAGTATTGGTGTACAGGCACTTAAAAAATGACCAATCTTGGTCATTTTTTAAGCTATATGCTTATTAAGCACCTGTGACAAGCATACACTGAAAGATTCTTTCTTTAAATGTTTTCTACACCTTAAACCTGCCGGAACTACTTTATCCCAATGTCATGCTCATGAATATTAACGCTTTCAAGACGATTCTTTAAGTCTATGGAGTCCCCTCGAAGCGAGTCTTCTTTGCTAGGAAGAACCCTACCCAGTTGAATGGGCACATGACTATATGCATTACCCGTTGCCGGGGCCAGGGTATCCGTTTGTACAACAGTAAGGTCACTTTGTCCTTTTTGAAAGTCCAAGCAAGCGACCGCAACAATGAGAATTAAAAAAATTACTGGCTTCAAATCTTAACGCTTAATTAAAAGACGTGATGAATACTACGGGTGAAAATCGATGCTAGCTCAAAAGGACCTTTCTGCTGGTTAGGAGAGCTTATCTCTTACCCGGGCCAAAAAGTCCTAAGCAACACAAACTGCCTCTACTTGTTTGAGCCTGGTAAAATTCATGAAAATTAAAAGCCCAAGAAATGACCAAGGTTGGTCATTTTTAAGTGCTTATACCAAATCAAACGCCTTGGCAAACTGGATAAGATGAGCGAAGTTTTTCAATTCCAGTTTTTTGATAATACTTTTCCTGTGGTTTTCTACGGTCCTCCGGCTGATGAACAGTTCTTCGCTTATTCCAGGATTGTTTTTCCCCCCGGCCAGCAGCGATAGGATTTTTTTCTCCCTCTTAGTCAAGGAAGCAAAACGCTGAAAATTCGTTTTGAGAAATTCATAGTCATCTAAAATCCCGGATATTTTATTGGCCATGTTGTTCATATTATGCGTAGGCAGCGTTACCCCCAGGCATTGATCTTGGTTGATCAATCTAAAGATCGTGAAATATAGGTTATACTCAATATCTCCCTCCAGCCTTTGCCTCAAACGTTCAAAAATACTAATCGTGCTGTATGGGTCAGAATTTTCAAGGCAAGAGGGCACTGTTTGGGTCAAATTCATAAAATCCAAGGGATGGCATAATTTCTTCAGCGCAGCCATGCCGTCAGCTTCAACATCCTCCGGGGATATGGGGAAATCCCTAGAAATATCCGGATCGATATATTCCACGGCAACAGTGTTGGCATTATTAAGATGCAGGTAGCACGGAACGATGCTTTTTATATCTTGCAAGTTCATTTCACCTTGCAAAAAGCGTTTTTCTAAAGCGAAAATCCCCGACTGAACTAGCAATAACGATTCTGCCTCTGTGTGCTTTTTGTTCATCAAGTGTTATAGTTTTATCACAGGGGTAAAAACCTAAACTTAAGAGGGGACTGCTGGGACGGGATAGATATCGTAAAATTGATATTGCCGCCACTGGTAAATGGGAAAATATACGCCGGGTTTTTGATGGACATTTTTGTTTTAAATAATACCTTATAAATATGCCTCGGTATGGTCCCGTAAACAGGCACTATACCAGTAAATTTTATAAACTACATTTCAAAATGTAGAATGTAACCGGGATGAATAAAAAAATTTAAAAAATACCTACGACAGGGTTAATCCCCCTTTTCAAAAAGAGATTACCCAGGGGATAACTTTCAAAAATACCTGGGAACAGGTTCCCCCTTTAATAAGAAGGGAAAGAGGGCATGAATTAACCCGGGCGAAGCTGGTTCACGCGATCATCGAAAATTCAAGTAGCATACGAAGGGGAGACATCCAGGAACAGCACGGCCCATTTGAGGGTGGTGGGTAAGCGGCCTATAGGGGCAGGATAGCGCGTTTTGCAGGGAAAATGGGCTTGGTTACTGGCGCCTTTTTCTTTTAGAACAACCACATGCCGCTTAAGCTACTCATTGCGAGATTCGCACTACTCTGAACATCTTAAAATGTCGCCTAATTTGCCAAAAAATAGACGTTTATTATCAAATCTAATTTTCAAGCATGCCCTAATTACGGCCTTAGCCCTTCATTAAGGGATTTTTTGAAGTACTGAACAAGTATCCTTTTTCATACATTCTTCTTGAACCTATTCCTTTCTTTGCTTCTCTTTCTCTTTAATTTTTCCAGTCCCGCCATCTACCTTCACAAGGTCTCCTTTAAGGTATTTATTTTTGATCTTCCTATACTTTTCCTTGTGCTTTTCTTTGATCTTTTTCCCGTTGATAATAATGTCCCCATCTTTTGGAAAAGAGAGTGCCTTTATTTTTTCCTTTTTTGTGAAATAGCCATCACGAATGAGTTCAAGCGCCAATTCATTGTACAATGACTCTTTTACCTTTTCATGTTCAGTAAGTCTATCGTGGTCTGCTTGGGCCTGTTTTTCTTGTAGCTCAAGCGCTAACATTCGCTGCGCAGCCTTAAGTTCTAACTCCATCGCTCTTAACTGGTACTTTAAAAGGGATTCTTGCTCAACCAGTTTCGTTTGCGCCTGCAATTGAGCTTTCATCCTGCCTAGCTCCTCCTCGATAGCTTTTACTTCCTCGTAGCGCCGTTGGGCTAATTCTTTCTTGATTTGGACACTTTTTTGCAAGTTTTGCTGCGAAAGTTCCAGGGCCATTTCCTGCTCTAATCTTTGCATTTCTTCATGCTCCTGGGCTAATACTTTGAGACGTTCTTCTTGCACCTCTTTTTGGTTTTCTAATAGGGCCTGTAATTCCTCCTCTCTTGAAGCCAGGTGTAACTCCAGTACCACTTGCTCAAATTCTTCCTTGTTTTGTAGGTAGAAAGTAGGAAAGCGTTCTTTTATTTTCTCTACTAAGTCTTGTTCGATGGAACTGGTAGGATCTAGGATGACCGTATCACCTGGCGAGGTCACTCTTGCTAAAGCACGATGATCAATCCCTGCTACAGCCTGTTTAGAGCCAGCTATACCTCCTGTAGTTATATGTACGGGAGTTTTCGCCGGCTGCTCCGTGTCGTCCCCACCCATAACCGTTTTACCTCCTGCACCGGGAAGATTGAATTTATAGACGGTAAAACCTGTCAATGCCATAACCGTAATCAGCAATATCCCATGCCTTAGCCCTGCTGCGGGGGGCCTTCCTTCCATAATTCTTTTTACGCGTTCCAATAATACTTTTCGCCCACCTGTAAAGGCCAAGGCGGAATGCGGCAGCTTCCAGCGGGCCTCCTCCAAATGGGTCAACGTTTTTACATAGGTAGCTTTATCATGAAAAGATCGAACGACCATATCATCACAACAGCACTCTCTTTCTCTACGAACAAGATCGGAAAGTAACCAAACAAACGGGTTAAAGAAGAAGAGCATTTCCAAAGCATGTTGTAGCAAATTGATCAAGTAGTCATACCGCTTGATATGTGCCAGCTCATGAAGCAAGATGACCTCAATTTGACGGGGAGAAAGCGATGTGATTAAACTCGCAGGGAGTAAAATAATTGGTTTAAATACCCTGCTGGTAAAGGGTACAGCTATTTGATCAGAAAGTTTCAGTACTACC
This sequence comes from Fulvivirga sp., assembly GCA_028280565.1. GTDB lineage: Bacteria > Bacteroidota > Bacteroidia > Cytophagales > Cyclobacteriaceae > Fulvivirga. Next base: position 1,525 of record JANQLQ010000258.1, on the reverse strand, counting down.
TTTCTTTTGATATTCAATCCCTTCCTGAGTTTTTCAAGCGTAAGGCGGAGCGTATCCTCTACGGCATACGCCTGCCTATTCATCCTATTCACATAAAACAGGCTTCCGAAGAACCGGGTCATAAAAATAACCACACCGAACAACCATGCATAGACTACATAAAGACTGTTATTTTGGATCCAATCTAAAGCCGTCATAGGCCCCTGCTCAGCAATGGCAGGAAGGGCCTCCAAAGTTCCTGTAAAAAACGGTGGGTTCGTATTGCCGTAGTCACCCGCCAAAGGTGCCAGCCCAGCCCTATACGTCATTAGGATCCAACCGAAAAGTAAAGCCAATGACACTTGGCCTAACGCATACCTTACGTGTGCGGAATGGATCCTGGAGATATAAAACAGTAAATGAAGGGCTATGTAAACCAAAAACCCTTGCCATAGTGAATTGAACAAGGCCATCACCAGGGAGTCGGTGGAAAGAAAATCATTCATTTCATGCCTCCTTCCAATTGATCAATATACTTACGGATCTCCTCTAATTCTTCTTTTGAAGGCTTTTTGTGTCCCAGGGCCTGCATGACCAGTTTCATAGCAGAGCCCTTAAAGGCAGTATCTAACAGACGATCTAGCAGTTGGTTTTGAGTTTTCTCCTCGGAAATTTCTGCCGAATAGATATGGGTCTTCCCCTCCTTTTGGCGAGACACCAATCCTTTATCAAACATGATCTGCATTAATTTTAGGGTAGTGGTATAGCCTATTTCCCGTCCTTTACCTAGGCGGTCATTCACTGCCCGGACCGTGGCAGGTCCTTGAGTCCAGAGAACTTGTAGTATCTCTAGCTCCTTTTCTGTGGGTTTGTACTGTGTTGTCATTGGAAAATATTTTTCTACGAAATTCTTCGTATTACAACATTACGAAAAGCAGCATAGATATCAAAGATCATTTACGAAAATCTTCGTATTAACCTGAACTCAATCCCCATTTATAACTTTGATATTATCCAGGGTAGGCTTGATGAACCCCAGTGCATTTGCGACTTGGTGGCAAAGCTTCCCCAGCCACAAGGCACTAAAGCTCAAAGAATCTCAAAGGGATCTTCTTTACGATTTGATCTAGCCCGATTTTTATATGGTCACGTTATTTATTAAAGTTGGCGGTCGGCAATAAGCCATCGGCAACCCTATCTATTGCCTATTGTCCTTTGCCCACTGATCGAAAGCGTTCCAATACTGCAAACCCTTTCGTCACGTAACTTCTCCCCAATTAATGTGTGATTTGATACTAGGGATACTTTTCCAGGTTTAAGTAATGGATAATGAGGTTTGTAGTTTTAAACCTAGTGCCAGCGAGTTGCAAAGGATGGGTGATCCACATCCTGTTCTAAATCCATCCAAAACCTATCCCTAAGAACGTCATTCCTTAACTTTCTAAAATCGTCATTCTTACTTTCCAACCTCGTCATTCCTGCCGGCCTTGCCGGGTGAGCGATGCGCGAGAGCAGGAATCTGCTGTGTCGTTGAACGTGAACCTTT
>JANQLQ010000251.1 GCA_028280565.1 Fulvivirga sp. | reverse complement strand
AAAATGGGCTTTGTTGCTGGCGCCCTTTTCTTTTGTTTCGTTTTCTTTTGGGCGTGCAAAAGAAAATGAAAACTGGACTTAGAACCTCAAAATCCCGCGCATACTGCGCATTTACAGGCTGGCATTACCCGAAACGCTTTAAAATGTAGCCTAACCTGCCAAATTAAACGCTTTACTATCAAAGCTAATGCTCAAGGATGCCCATTACTAAAATCGGCAATCAGCAACCCTATTATTTTTTTGCCTACTGCCCTTTGCCTAATGCTGACTGGTCGAAAACTTACCAACACTGCAAACAGCGTTCATCATCTAACCCTACCCGCCATTTGAGGCTTAACTTAACACTACTCTTTTTAAACCTCTCCAAGGTCCCCTTCTTTTCTAGCAATAGACTCAAAGTTTCGAACCTCTTTTCCTCTACAGTCTATTGTAAAGATCCTCTTAAGGATTTAAAAACCATTTCAGAAAAGTGAAAGTTGGATGCGAACCTTCCAGTAAATACGTTTGGGTTTTGAGTAACTAATCGGTATATTGCAATAGAACAATAACTTACATGGGGGCAACGCGAACGGACCTATTTACGGAAGAACAAAATGAATTGGCACAGGTAGCCAAGGCATTTGCACATCCCGCCCGGGTAGCCATTATTCAACACTTGCTGAAAACCAACGCCTGCATCAATGGCGACTTGGTACAGGAAGTAGGACTAGCGCAGCCCACGATAAGTCAGCATTTAAGGGAACTCAAGGAGATAGGTATTATCCAAGGTACTATAGAGGGATCTAGTGTGAGTTACTGTATTAACCCGGTGAAATGGGCAGAAGTGAAAGGATTGTTCAATCACACTTTCGACCAATTTGAAACTTCCCCTGCTAGGGACTGCAACTAAAAAAATTTAAATACATTCATCGTAATATTGCAATAAAATAATCATATGGACAGATCGGAAAAACTAAAAGAAATCGTAAAAGAGAAATATGGCAAAATAGCCAAACAGGACAAAGCCACCAACGCCTCATCATGCTGCGGGGCCACCGCTACCTCTAGCAAAGTATATAACATCATGATGGATGACTATTCCAGCGTAGAGGGGTATCAACCTAATGCAGACCTTGGCTTGGGATGTGGTTTACCTACTCAATTTGCACAGATCCAAGAAGGAGATACCGTGATTGACTTGGGATCGGGAGCGGGAAATGATTGTTTTGTAGCCCGGCATGAGGTGGGCGATAAAGGTAAAGTGATTGGCATCGACTTTACGCCGGCTATGATCAAAAAAGCCAGGGAAAACACGGAAAAATTAGGGTTTAACAATATAGAGTTCAGGCAAGGTGACATTGATGATATGCCGGTATCAAATGATGTTGCGGATGTAGTGATCAGCAATTGTGTCTTAAATCTTGTTTCTGGTAAGCAGAAAGTCATAGACGAAATATTTCGTGTACTGAAACCGGCGGGGCATTTTAGTATTTCAGATATCGTTTTAGTAGGCAACCTGCCTGGTAAATTACTTGCCGATGCCGAGATGTATGCTGGTTGTGTGGCAGGTGCTACACAAAAGCAGGATTACCTGGGATTCATAAAGTCAGCAGGATTCGAAGATGTCCAAATCCAAAAAGAAAAAGTCATCAGCCTTCCCGAAGACATACTGGAAAAATACCTTGATCGAGCGGAGATAGATGCATTTAAAAATAGCAAGACAGGAATTTTCAGTGTCACCGTTTTTGCACGAAAGCCGGGACAGCAACGGGTAAAGCCTAAAATCAAGCTTTCGGAGCTTCAAAATGTGGATTGTTCTCCAAACTCAGGCTGTTGTTAAGAAAGACTTCTTACTGGTACATCGATCAGCATTAGCCGTTGCCATTGTGATCCTTTTAGGTGCAGTTGCGCTTAAAAGGACGAGGAACAAAGCGCTCCTTAGCAGCCTTTTGAGTAATATGCTATTCCAGTACCAGGTCAAGGTAAAACTTTATTCCAAAACCCAGGTAACATCTCTTATGTATCCAGCATTATCCTCTTACATTAGGGAACTTAAGGCAGGCATCGCCTCTATCCCAGCAGAACGAAAGCAACAACTAAAGAAGATCGCCCTTTACGTCCGGGCCAAGAAGCAATCGGGAGAACCGGCCAATCTTATCTTTATCTGTACCCATAACAGTCGAAGAAGCCACATGGGCCAAATATGGGCCGCTACAGCAGCAAGTTATCATGGAGCAGATGACAATATCCAAACATTTTCCGGGGGTACTGAAGCCACGGCATTCAACCCTAGGGCAGTAGCGGCCATAGAAAGAACGGGGTTCAAAGTCAGCCATCCCGGTGGAGATAACCCCCATTACCAGGTCACTTTTGCCGACAACGGTCTCAAAATGGAATGCTTTTCCAAAATATACGATGATGACTTCAATCCGCAGGAGAATTTCGCAGCGGTGATGACTTGTTCGCAAGCGGATGAGAACTGCCCCTTCATTCCCGGGGCTGCATTGCGCGTGTCCATACCTTACGAGGATCCCAAGGTTGCGGATGGTACCGAAGTGGAAGCTGCAAAGTATGATGAGCGCTGCCGGCAGATCGCTGCCGAAATGTTCTACCTGGTGTCACAAGTAAAAGCATAGACGCAGTATGACCAAGGTGAGTTGGCGCTAGCGATCAATATCATTTCCATTTTTATGTTAAAGTCTATAAGCAGGTCTAGTCTTTTGGGTAACGCATATTTTAAAGCGATCGCCAATCCACTTCTTCACTTGCTCGATCGTTAGTTCTCCCGAGGCTGTTTTGATCACAAGTTCGTATTTTTCTTCTTCGTTTAAAATAATACCTGGTCTTGGATCTACGTTAAAATACGCCCTTAAGGTGACAAAAATAATGATATCATTGGGGCTGTTGTTGTGTAACACAATGGATCATTCCCCCATATTGATATAGGTTTCGAACATCTATACCAATGACTTTCCTATTGGGGTAAAGCGATTGGATTATGGCATTAGCGACCAAATCATTGGCATCATTGTAGTTAGGGACCAATACGACCGAGTTGGCAACATAAAAGTTCACATAAGAGCCTTTATAGCCCAGGTCATTCCCACTGGTGGTAGTGACATTTTCTATGGTTAAAGGCACTTTCACAAATTCATAGGCTTCGCCAAACTTATTTTTTGCCGAGAAAAGTATGTCAATATCTTTTTCCCTAACCTCGAATTCCAATAAATCCGCCTCTCCCATGGTTACTATCGTGGATGCGTTCCCGAATCTTGCAAAGCCATCGATATGCTGGTCGGTAAGCTCAAGGCCTTTTTGGCCTTCCAGCCAAATGAAATTGGTCGCGCCCAAGTATTTCGTGAAAATGTTCTCAGCTTCCTGCTGGGTCATACCTGGATTCCTGTTCTTGTTCAAAACAGAGCTTTTACATGCCATTAAAGTGCCATTTCCGTCAACTTCGATGCTTCCACCTTCATTGATCATCAAGTGTTCGACATTCACCAACCGTTTCTTTTGGTCCGCGGCAATCTTGAGAGGAATAGTGTTACAGTATTGGAATGCTATGGGATATCCAGTGATTTCGTCCACTTTTTGTCCCCATCCGTTAAATCCCCAATTCTGAACTACCAGTCGGTTTTTGTTGTCATGTACGAAAATAGGGCCGCTATCCCTCACCCAGACATCGTCTGTTTTGTAAATATGGAAGTCAATATTTTCCATGCTTACACCAGTCTCTTTCAATAAAGAAGTAATTCTTTCCTTTTCAGTATCATCATAAGCGCTAATGAATACTTTCTCACCCTCTACCAATGCTTTGGTCATATCAACCCAAGTTCTATCCAAGCTATTTCTATAGGCCTTTCCATATTGATAATGGTGAGGCCACTGTAACCAAGTTCCTTCATGGGGCTCAATTTCATGAGGCATTACATAATCAATTTTTCCAATGTAGCTCGATGTCATTTTTTCTTGGGAATACCCGTTGAGGGATACTGATAAAACTATGATTATTCTAATCACACTTTTCATTATAGGCAATTAAATTCGAGTTTCTTATCCATTTCAAAAAACCTTTACGGTGTAAGAACCCGGCAGGCACCCAAGCAGGGTTTCAACCTTAAAGGACTTCGAGTATTTCACCGATGATACTTTCTTGACTCTCCCTGGCAGCATTGGATGCAAGGAAGATATATAAATCTACCTCAAGACATATATTTAGATCAGCGAAAAAGATGCCATTTCCGCCGTTGTGCATAGCACTATTACCCTTCGACGCTTGTGATAAGCTCCAGGCATAGCCTACGAACGTATCGTCTTCTCCTTCTCTAAGGTATTTTGTAAAAATATTCGAGGTGCTCTGCTGGTTCAACACCGTATTATTTTTAAGGCCCTTGTAGAATTCATGGATATCATTTGCCGACATCAATAGTCCCCCATTTCCCCTCAAGTGCCAAAAAGGTCCGTCAACGTCCCACGGCAGTTGGTTCGGCTTTCCGAGGTTTGAGCCCGGTTCGGACGATAACCCAAAATCGTCATAGCCATTAGCGATTTCGACATCATCATAATTAGGAATAACGTAACCTGCTGTTGTCATCTTCATAGGGTCAAACAAAGAACGTTTCAAATAGGTTTCGTAGCTTTCTCCGCTTACTTTGCCCACAATGATCGCCAAAAGGCTGTAACCGACATTCGAGTATTCATAGCGGCTACCGGGAGGGAACAAAAGCTCGGAGTCAAACAAGTCGGCAAGGAAATCTTCTCTTGTAACCCGATCATAATCCTCCCCTATGGAATCAGTAAAACCACTGCTGTGGGTCAGCAATTGGAGTATGGTAATGTTCGCTTTGTCTCTAGGTATACCTGGAAAAAGTGAAGAGAGTTTGTCTTCGATTTTTAGCAGTCCATCCTCGATACATTTTGCTATGGCCATGCCCGTGAACGGTTTTGTTATAGAACCTATATCGAATACTGTTTCGTTGGAATTAGGGATTTGGTTCTCACGATCGGAAAAGCCAAAACCGGAGCTGTACAAAATTTCTTTCGTGGTGCCTACCTGCACGACTCCACTGAACCCGTCCTCTGCGGCTAAAATTGAATCGATTTTTTGGATCAAAGAGGGGGTTTCGATGTCAATCGATCCAGGGTTATCGTCCGAGCATCCATTCGTAGTAACGATTAAAAACAACAGTACCTTCCAAGTTTTTATCATGACGTTTTAATTTGAGTTATTGCCCAAAACTGTCAAGAATACGGCTAGGAGGAAACGGACAGGGGTTGGAAGAAGGGTGGAAAAAGGGTGGAAAGGCTAAAAATCGTTAAAAAAAGCTCGCTTTTTATTCACCAGCTCCTTCCTGTTTTTCACCTTCAAAATCTTATAGATATTGTTCAAATGCGATTTCACCGTAGAGTTTTCAATATTAAGAGCAGTGGCTATTTCCTTGATGGATTTATCCAATAGGGCCTCCTTCAACACTTCCCGTTCCCTTCGGGAAAGGTTTTCGACCAGCCCTTCGGTGGTAGTGCTGGTTTCATTTTTATCGCGTTTTTTGAAATACCTGGACGAAAAGTAGAGCATTACGGCGATTAGAATCAACAACATGATCAACCACAATCCACCCGTTAAAAACACTTCTTCTTCTATTTCAATATCCACAATATTTCAATTTTTAAGTTTTAAGAAATTTATTGAAAATTAAATCAAACTAGTTCTTTCATTTTGATTTTTCGGAATCTCTTTCAAAGTGAATGAAAAATGTCCAGGGTTGATCAAAACGGGTGTTCAATTCCCTGCCACTTGGTGCCCTAGAAGTAGTATTCTTTAACTAAGGTATCCCAATAGGCAACCGATGTTGCGCTTCAATCCTGGATACCAAAAGTTCTTGAAAATCCCATGCCCTCTCGCTTTAAGTATAGGTTCAATTTGCTTATAAGAGTCAAATCAAAGCGAAAGTCAAACACTAATGAGTTACCCCTATAGTGAAAAATATCGGACAACAATACACCATCAGATAGGCACTTTGTGTTTTGATAATAAAGCCAACCAAATGAAATAATAAAAAACCATTTTGCCAGGATGACTGGATTACTCGTACCCCCAGTGCCTCGCACCCCTCGTGAATCTCCACTACGTTCCGATTTCGAACATTTGAGGCTTGACACGACACTAGTTTTTGGGGTGGCGTATATTTTTAATGTGATCGCCTATCCACTTCTTCACCTCGTCGATCGTTAGTTTTCCCGAGGCCGTTTTGATCACAAATTCATATTTTTCCTCTTCGCTTGAAACAATATCTAATCCTGAATTCATTAAGACCAGTCTAAGCACTACATAAGCAATGCGTTTGTTACCATCCTGGAACGGGTGGTTTTTCACGATACTTTCAAAAACGGCTGCCGCTTTTTCTACCGGTGTTTTATAGAGTTCTTCCCCTGAAAATGTCGTAAACGGACGTAATAGCGCTGATTCAAGCAATGCCTGGTCTCTTAAACCATGGCTCCCACCAAATTCATTTATTAAAAAATTGTGTATTTCTAGGACTTCCTCAATATCGATCATTGAGCAAGCCTTTTGAGCAAGTTACGGTCTTCCTCGAGAATTTTGTTCAGGTTATGTGATAACTCTATTTTAGAAGATGATTTATCCTGTATTTCCTTCAAGTATTCAAGTACTTGCTTTAGGCTGTCTTCCGGGATAGAATTCAGCAATTCACTAATTTCGTTATGGATATCAGAACCTTTCATGGCTTTAAAGATACGAAATTTTAAAGCTTGAAGTTGCCATGAATATCTTTATTATTGGTATATGAAAATTGGAATCTTTACCATTAAATGCTTGGTAAGCACCTCCAAAACTGTCCTGGTATTTACTGCTTTTTCAAAACGTTTTTAATGATTTTAAGCAAAAAGGAGAAACCTTCTCAAGGCTCTGCTTATTCGTCGGGATGACTGGATTACTCATACCCACATACCATGCTACACAACCCCTCGTGAATCTCCGCTACGCTACGATTTCGAACCGACTACCCCGGCTGGTTCTCATCCAGTCTGAATCAACACGGGCAATGCCTTAAAATAAAAAAAAGCAGAAACCTTCTCAAGGCTCTGCTTATTCGTCGGGATGACTGGATTCGAACCAGCGGCCCCCACTACCCTAAAGTGGTGCGCTAACCGGGCTGCGCTACATCCCGAACGGATTTTGGCCGAAATGTATCAATTGAGATACATTTCAACGTTTTCCACTCACAATAAAATCATTTTTATGAATGGGACTGCAATATTACTTATAAAATAGAAAATAGAACAACAAGCGATCTCATTAAATTTCATTTATATCGTTTGCCATGAATTGCATATCATTGCCAAGTAGACAGAAGTCGCACATGGTTCGAATCATTCTTACAGGAGTTTTAACGGCGATCGCTTTATCTGCCCCGGCCCAAGTTAGCGCAGTCAAACGCGGGTTTAAGATGCTTGAAAAGGGGGAGTTTGAAAAGGTAGATGCTTTACTGGACAAAACCTTTGAAAAGGACAGCGTATACCCGGGAGCTTTCTATCTCAAAGCCCGGTTGTTTTATGTTCCTTCTTACCTTGAGCATAACATCGATTCGTCGTACCGGTATGTCCAGCTGGCTAGGACGGGTTTTGACAGCCTGTCAATAAAAGAACAGGAAGGGCTATCCAAAGCTTTGGCAGGAGCAATCCAAATGGAGCGATTAAAGGAAGATCTAGACAGTTTAGCCTATAACCGGGCAAAAGAGCGGAATAGCGAAGAGGCTTACATTTTTTACCTGGCCAATTTTAGAGAGTCTAGGTTTGAGCAAGATGCCATCCAGTGGCGAAACAAAAAAGCATTTGAAACCGCCCTGGCCACGAACAGCTATAAGGCTTACCTGCACTTTATGAAAAAATACCCAGAGGCTGATCAATTCCCGGAGGCCGAAGCCCGGTATGAAAAACTCTATTTCGTGGCAAGTACCGGTGATGGGAAAATGCAAAGCTTCCAAAGTTTTTTAAAGAAAAACCCTACAACACCTTACCGGGAAGAAGCAGAGGCCATGATCTACCGGGTCATGACAGCTGGAAATGCCGCCAAAGATTATTTAAATTTTATTGATCAATACCCTAAAAGTTTTTTGGCCGGCAGGGCTAAAGCGTTCCTCTATTACATATTAGAAGAACAGGACCAGTTTTCTGCCTATCCTTCCCAATATTTGACGGATTCATTGCAGGTGGCCCGGCGACTCGCTAAACCCTTTCTTCCCTTCTTAGAGGGTGGGGAATTTGGGTTCATGGACATAGAAGGCAATACCCTGTTAGAAGCTCGCTTTCCTAAAACCAGCGAAAATTATTTATGCGCCGTTTCAGAAAACGATTTTATTTTGATCAACAACCAGTTGATCGGGCTCAATGGGGCAGAGATAGCCACCGGGGTAAAAAATGTATCTGACCTTGGGAATGGGGTTTTAAAAATATTGGGTGACCAAGGGTATGGTTTGGTGCATAAGTCTGGGGTCATTATCCTTAACACCAAGTACCAAGATGTAACACTCTTACTAGGCAAATTCATCGCCTACCAACAAAATGGCCAATGGGGGTTGAAAACAATTTCCGGTATATCACTGGTCCAGCCACAGTTTGACACGATCTTGGCGGTGGACAATTTCCTTCTCTTTGAAAAAGACGAACTGTGGGAGGTGAAAATCGGGGAGGAACTCATCCAGGCAGCCGATAATGGGACTACCCGGTTCCAAGAACGATTCACTGATTATGAGCTGCTGGAAAATAAAACCCTATGGTTGCAATCCAACGAAGGAGAGGTGATTTACAATGATCGCCTGCAAGAAATGATCCCCTTAAAAAAGCACGAGATCTTCTTTTTACCTTATGGATATGCTACTAAGGACGAGCGTGGCTACCGGGTTGCAAATGATTCCTTTAAATACATTAGCGAAGAGGTTTATGATAGCTTGAACTTCAATTCAACCTTTATCAGCATAAAGGCAGATAGTGGCTGGACACTATCGAAAAGCACAAACTATATCCCGGTGGCAGAAAAGCTCAATACAGTACGTCTTTTAGGAAATAATTTTGCCATTGGGACAAAAAATGATACTACCCTGCTATTTTTAGGAAATGGAGCCTCCATAGCCCTTGAGATGGAAGAAAAAGTAACCCTTCTTGCCTCCACTAATTCTACGGAATCCGCACTGGTAGAATCCAAGGATAAAAAGGAAGTGATCGATAAAGAAGGGAACCGGGTGAACCTGGCAAGGGCTGACAGGATAAGTCCTTTAGGGGAGTACATCGTAGTGACCCAAAACAATAAAAAAGGATTGTATTCCATCAATGGAAAACTACTCTCTTCCAAGTATGATGCCATTGGCAATTATGAGAATAGTTATGTCTCCTTGCTCAAGGAGAAAAAATTTGGCTTTTTCTCAACAAAACAAGAAGTAAGTATTCCCACTGCCTACGATAAAAGGGTAGAGCCCTATAACTCGTCCGTATTCATCGTCCAAAAAGACGATCTTTTTGGGTTAGTAGATAAGTCGGGGGACAAGCTTTCAGGGTTTGAGTTCAAGGAGGTGGCCTATTGGACAGACTCGGTAGCCTTGGTCAAGCTCGACAAGGATTGGAATTTTTACAATCTCAACCAAAAACAAATAGAGGAAAAACCTATCCGCTCGTTTACTTACGTAGAAAATACGGGGGATGAGATCATGATCATCGCCTTAGGTGAAAATGGATACGGTGTGATCAGTAATCAACAAGGGGAGATCATACCGCTGAGCTTTGACGACATCCTGAATATCGGCAGGGCAGGTCAGCCCCTATTCTTCACCGAAAAAGATATATCCGAAGCTGATTTTTATGTGGTGATCTACTACAACCAAAAGGGCGAAGTGATCCGCAAGCACGCCTACGAAGCCGCTGACTATGAGCGGATCTATTGTGATCAATAACTTGTTTTTTGTGTCCAAATCCTGTTGAAAAATTAAAAACTTCGAGCGGGAAAAACCGGGAATCATAAGCAGCAAACAAAAAGCTTTAATCGTTATACTTGCACCATACAATTAATACCATTCCATGAGAACATTATTCCTTGCTTTCACACTTCTTATTGCCCTATCTGCTTACGCTCAAAAGCCGAAGCTAGTCGTGGGGATCATCGTCGACCAGATGCGGCAAGAATACCTCTTACGTTTTGAAGACCGTTACGGCGATGGGGGGTTCAAACGATTGATGTACCAAGGCTTTATGTACCGGAATGCGCATTTTAATTATGTACCTACCTACACTGCCCCCGGTCATACCTCTGTTTACACTGGTTCTACCCCTGCCGTGCACGGTATCATTTCCAATGCATGGTATGATCACGTGAATAAAAAACAGGTCTATTGCGCCGGTGACGAACAAGAAAATACCGTAGGCAGCACCTCCAACAAGGGTAAGATGTCGCCTAGGAACATGCTCGTAACTACTATTACCGACGAGCTTCGCTTCTCCAATCAAATGAGATCGAAAGTGATCGGGCTATCCATTAAAGACCGCGGCGCTATTTTCCCTGCCGGCCACACGGGAAATGCCTATTGGTATGACAGCGAAACCGGTGACTTTGTGACCAGTACCTATTACCACGACGAACTACCCAAATGGGTCAATAAATTCAATAAGAAAAGACATGCCGACAAATACCTAGGCCAAACATGGAACGCACTTTACGACATCAATACCTATCGGCAAAGTGGGCCGGATAACACCCCTTACGAAGTAAAAATGGCCGGTAAGGACCCTGTATTCCCTTACGACCTTTCTACAGTAAAAGAGAAGAAATATGCCTACCTGCCTAGCACACCCTTCGGCAATGACATACTGACGGACCTGGCGCTGGCCGCCCTTGAAAACGAGCAGCTCGGGCAGGGGGATCATACCGATTTCCTAGCCGTAAGCTATTCCTCGCCAGACTATATCGGCCACCAATTCGGTCCCAACTCCATAGAGGTGGAAGACACCTATTTACGACTGGATCAAAACATAAAAAGTTTGCTGGATGAGTTGGACAAGACCGTGGGCCAAGGCAATTACTTGGTGTTTTTAACCGCCGACCATGCCGTGGTGGATGTGCCTCAATTCTTACTCGATAATAAAGTACAAAGCGGCTATTTTACGGTCAACGTGCAAAAAGAAGTAGAAAACTTCTTAGTCCAAAAATATGGCGAAGGTCCCTGGGTGGAAAATGCCAGCAACCAGCAGGTATTTCTCAATCGTAAGCTGGTAAAGGATAAAGAAATGTCCTTAGCACAAGTTCGTGGCGAAGTGGCTACCTTCCTTATGGACATAGAGGGAGTGGCAGAATGCTACACCGCGGAGGCCATGCAGCACATGGACTACAATGCTGCCGGTGTAAAGGGCATGCTGGTTCGAGGGTACAATCAAAGCCGTTCCGGTGATGTGCTCTATGCACTGGCACCCGGCTGGTTACCAAGCAGGAATAAAGCGGGCACTTCTCATGGCTCCGCTTACACTTACGATACCCACGTACCCATGCTTTGGTACGGGCAAGGAATAGAGCGGGGCTCTTCCGTAAAATATCACCCTATAACAGACATAGCTCCTACCCTATCGATGATACTAGGGGTCAAGCTACCCAACGGGGCCACAGGACAGCCCTTAGAAGAACTGTTTGACTGATCCTTGTGAACTCATTTCCGAACAATTATATACCCGGTTTTATAAGTTCACAGTTTTTATCTATTATTAGCGTTTATCTGATGCCGTGACCAATGGTTCTACCAAAGGACCTAGGGAATTATTTTGTGAAATATGAAAAACGTGTGAATAAAGCCGAAGAATTCAGTAGTCGCTGGGGTATTGTACTGGCTTCGCTAGGGATGGCCATTGGGGCGGGGAACTTATGGAGGTTCCCCAGGTTAGCGGGTCAGTATGGGGGAGCCTTTCTCATTCTTTGGATATTCTTTTTACTTGCTTGGTCCATTCCGCTGATGATGGCGGAGTTTTCTATTGGTAAAAAATATAAATCAGGGGTCATCGGCTCTTACGGTAAGTTTGCTGGTAAGGGGATGTCATGGGGTGGTTTGTTTATTACCCTATGTACTTTGGGGATAGCTTTTTATTATTCCGTAGTCACAGGATGGGCGCTGCGCTACTTAGGGTTATCCATCGAGAACCTTTTTTCGTTCATTGCCGGCGACCCTACCATTGCCGGGCGGTTAGAGGAAAATCCCGGCTATTTGAATCAATATTGGCAAAGTGTTTCAAACGGTAGCTTATTAACGATCTTCCTGTATATCACTGCCATCTTCATTGCCGTTATTGTATTGACTAAAGGTATCCAAAAAGGTTTGGAAAAAGCCAATAGGGTGCTCATACCTACCTTATTCATTTTATTAGCGATCATAACGGTAATGGCCCTTACGATGGAAAATGGTGTAAAAGGCCTGGAATACATGTTTTTCATTGATACCAAGCACTTTTCTAATCCCACGATATGGATAGAGGCGCTATCGCAGTCGGCCTGGTCTACCGGCGCCGGGTGGGGGCTGCTCATGACCATATCCTCCTATTCCAGGAAAAAAGAAGACGTAGCACTGAACACCTTTATCGGCGGATTCGGCAATAATACGGCCTCGTTAATGGCGGGGATGGCTGTGTTGCCCGCGGTTTTTGCACTATCCGCCAGCGAGACTGACGCGATCACCTATTTACAAAGTGGCAACCAGGCGCTGATGTTTACCGTGATCCCTAAGCTTTTTTCCACTTTTACCGGGGGTACCATCCTGTCTACCATCTTCTTTTTAGCATTTTTCATGGCGGCGTTCAGTTCCCTATTACCTATGCTGGAGCTCTTCATAAGTAATTTAAAGGATATGGGGCTCACACGAAATACCGCGGGAATACGGGCAGGCCTGTTTTGCGCGATTTTTGGTTTTCCATCTGCGTATTCGTTAGATATCTTTAACAACCAAGATTGGGTATGGGGCATTGGACTGATTGTAAGTGGTTTATTGATCATGATCGCGGTCGTTAGGCATGGCGCCGTAAAATTTAAAAAGGAATACATAGACACCGATTCTGACCTGTCCATCCCCACACGCTATTTCAGTTGGGCGGTAACCTTTAACATAGGCTTAGGCGTATTTCTCATTTACTGGTGGATGAGCCAAGGGTATTCGGAATTTCCATGGTTGAATGCCAATGGCCATTGGAATGTATTCGACGTATACAGCAATGCCTCCATAGCAACCCAGTGGGCTTTGGTCTTGATCATCGGGATGGTGGCAAACCGGTATCTTTATAAGAAATTTGTAAAATAAAAAAGATGAGTATTCCAGCGTTGACAGCAATGATTTTTATTTTGGGAGTTGTGGTTGGCGGGTTTGTCTTTTTTTTGAGAATGGCCATTAAAAAGGAACGAGAGAAGGGTCATTTATAATGTTTGTCCCTTTTCGTGAGTGTTAAGTTAAGCCTCAAATGACGTACCAGGTACAAAATGATTATGTTTGAGGTATTTGAAGGTTCTCGATCAGTAGGCAATCGGCAAAGGGCAGTAGGCAAACAAGCAGACTTTTCCCAAGATTAGCACACCCTCCTCCAACATCGTCATTCCCGGCAGCTCGTGCGTTAGGCTGGGTGAGATCGGGAATCTGCTTCTTCGTGAATCGAAAGTGTTCCATATTTATCCAATTAACTACTTCTCAATCGCCCAACAAACAATGACGGTCATCGCACCAAAAAACGATTAATATCCTCCATAGCAGCCCCTTCCTTCCCCATACTCACATTAAGCGTCTCACGCCGGGTAAAATCAAAGTACTGGACTTCAATTTCATGGTATCCTTTTTCCAGGCCGGCGAACCCCTCCCTGTAGATCTCGTAATGCACGCCATCGTTATTGATAATCTCTTGTCCATCGATCAAAAGCCGGCTGCCGTCATAGGATTCCAGCAAAAAACGGTATACCGCCGTCTCGGATACCTGGAATACTCCCTTAAAACGTACTGCGAAATGATTTTCGGCCCGGGGTTGTATTTCGTTTAAAGAGAGCGAATCTACCTGGAACCTCTTTTTAGAAGCCAAACGATCAAAATTAGGGATCAAGGTAAAGTGGCCTTCGGCGTATTCAGCCATCAACTTCTTTTGAACCCTACTTTGTTTCTTCATCAAAGGAAGCTTATAAAATGTTTTTACCACTTCACGGCTTCTACCCGCCTTGTGGTCTGTAATGAAGGCAGAAACGGTAGTGGTCTCTTTTACGGTGATCGTAAGATCGTTATCACTGGCCGTGTGGTACCCTCCATCATTGACCCTGGCCACAATATTCCCCGTAGCATTTGGGTTAGCAAAAGTGAGCTGGACAGCCTCTAGAAAATAGTGACGATCGGTCTTGATGCGAGGGGGGATCAAACGACTCCTACCCATCCTTTTTTCCATTTCCCAAACATCAAATACGCGACCCGTAGTATCTATGGCCTCCATTTTAAGATGGGCTTCCCCAATGGAAAAGCTTAAAAAATGATGAGTTTTCCGGATCTTGGATGAAAACCAGTTTTTTGCCGCCGCTTGGAACCTGAGCCTTCCCCCGGCGCCACCGGTGATGATATGCACGGTTCCTTCTCCAGGATCAATATGATCTTTGTAAACCGGGTGGGTCCGCTCGTATCCATGTATGTGACCGGCCAATACCAGGTCCACGCCATAATTATCATAAAGTGTTTTTAAATGAAGGATGTTAGGATCCCCTTGTATGGGTTTGGCCATCAGCGAACTTCGGTATGAGGCCATATCGGAGTTAAAGACCGGGTGATGATGGACCATGATCTTCCATGGTTCCCCCGTTTCGGAAAGAAGGGATTCCAACTTTTTATAGTTTACAGACCCGGGCAACAGGTCTTTGTTCGTATCCACCATAATCACACGTACGTTGCCTTTCTTTACCGAATAAAAAGCATCATCGTAGGCAAGATGAAAGTACTCATAAAACTTGGGGTCGTTCATTTCGTGGTTCCCAATGGCCGGGTATAGGGGGACATGGCCCAGTATTTTCGAGGCCGGTTTGAAAAACTCCGTCACCCAATCGTCTTTATGAGGGCCGTACTGTACTAGGTCACCGGCATGCAGGATAAATTGGGGAGTTTCTTTGAACATCAGCCCTGCAATACGGCCCCACACAGCCGGATTACCCTGAGAATCCCCTATGACAGTAAAATTGACCGGGGATTTATGGTAGCCCGGCACCCTCAACGAAGTGACCGGCCCTTTTAAGGTGTCCCCCGAGCTATTTATGCTGATCCCCTGGTAATAGTAAAACTCGTAAGGCTCAAGCCCTTTTACCTCGAGCCGGTGTAATTTCTTCATGCCCTTATCATGAGCTACTACCTCCATCCTTGGGTCCAGTATTTCATATTCAGCCCGGGCGAGCAGGATCGCCCCTTGGCAAGGTTGGGAGGTTTCCCACATGATCGCAGCACTCTTTTCCGTCACATCTTGCAGGTAAGGAGCTACTACGAATTCAAACGGATCGTCTTGAGCAATAACTCCCGATGCCAGGAAAAAGCTAATAATGAAGCCGAAAATGCTAGGGTAAATGATTTTTTTAAAAGTTTGAGTTTGTAATAATGGTTTCATCCCTTTGATCTTTAACAGTGAGTCATGAGCTATGAGTACACCATACTCAAGACCCAAGACTCACTACTCATGACTTAACTCACTACCCCCCGAGATTAGGATTGAGCAATACATCCTTATCCGGGTAAGGAGCAAAATAATCTTCTTTAGTGGGTGGGTTTAGGATAGGCTGCTCCCAAGAATGCCGGTCAGCTGCGGCGGCCTCTACCCTTTCTAGCCGTACCAGGTCATACCAAGGAGACACGGCAAACTCCCCCCCGGCGTGTTCCCAACTTCGTTCTTGTACCACCGAGTCACGGAAAGCAGTCGTGGTCAATCCCGGGGCCAGGTCTTCTAATCCCGCCCGGTTACGTACACGATTCACGGCGTCGTACGCTGATGCGTCCGGCCCATCCGACATGGCCTTGGCTTCCGCATAGGTCAGCAGCACATTGGCATAGCGCATGACCACGTTGGTCCTTTCGGATTTCCAATCCACGTACTCCCAGGGTTCTTCCCAGTTGAGCCCGGGAATGTCCCAGTATTTAGTGTATTAAGGCCGTCTTTGCAGGGTCTCTGTCCAATGGAGGGTGTCACCGCTTTCCAAGTAAAATTCCGTAGCAAATGTAGCCTCCTTCCTAGCGCCGGCCGGGAAGTTGTTGAAAAAGTTGATCTCCGCGAAATACACATCCCATCCCCCATATTCAGTAGGCATCTGCCCGAAAGGGGCGCGCTGATTATTCCTGAAATCCAAGTTGTAAAATAATCCGATCACGATCTCGTCATTAAAGCGAGCTTCGTGCCGCCATAGCTCAGCAAAATTATCCAACAACCGGTACCCGTATTCGCCTTCATTGTCGATCACCTCTTTTGCCTTACTTGCGGCCCGTGCATAATTCGACGGGTCGTTCAAAGGATAGCCGGCCATCGTCAAATAAACATAGGCTAATAATGACTTGGCAGCCCCGCTGGTAAAAGCGATGTTTTCCTGCACACCGGTCCATTGGGCCGGCAGCATCTCTTCCGCTAGCCGGAGGTCTTCTATGATCAAATCATACACCTCCGCAGGTCCAGAAAGCCCAATGTCATAAGATACCTCGTTTTCGGTATAAATGGGGATCTCGTTCCATATCCTTACCAAGGTAAAATAGCTGTAGGCCCTGGCAAAATACGCCTGGCCGGCGGCTATTCTTTTCTCTTCTTCGGTAGCATTGGCGCCTTCGTAGTTTAAAATGAGCTCGTTGGCAGCCGCTATAGTGCTGTAGATTTCTGCCCAGTACCTCGAAGTTTGGGCATTGCCCCCGGTGGGAGCAAAAACGTCAAACTCCTGGAAGCCTACAAACCGGGAGGTAATGTCGTTACTCCCTAAGGTAGCTGCCGTCACTTGGTCGTTGAAATGCGCATCGATCAGGAGATGGTATATCCCGTTCACACCAAGTTGGAGCTCTTGGGTATTACTGAAAAATGTCTCGGATAGCAGCAGCCCCTTATTCTCTTCTTCCAGGAAATCCGAGCAAGAAGCAAAAACAACCGTTAACAGGAACAATAAAATATTCTTTTTCATGATTTTACGTTTTTGAAAATTTAAAACTGTAAGGACGCGCCTACGGTGAATATCCTAGGGGTCGGGTACACCCCGAAATCGAGCCCGGCATCGATGTCCCGGTTTCCCGTGGAAGAAGCTTCCGGGTCGAAGCCTTCGTAGTTGGTAAAGGTGAAAAGATTTTGCCCGCTTACCGTCAGCCGAAGATCCCCGACTTTGGTAATGTTCCTTCCCAAGTTATAGGTGACGCTAATGTTCCTTACCTTCACAAACCCTCCCTCTTGTATCCATTGTGATGAATTCATATGGCTTACGTTAGTTTCATTTCGCACATTGGGCCACGGGGAGTCCTGATTTTCCGGCGTCCAATAATTAGTGGCTTCTCTTAGCGTGATGGACCGGGAATCATTCACAATGGAAGCCGCTGTAGCGTAGGTCAAGTTGAACACATCACGGCCATGGATCCCTTCTAACAGCAGGTTAAACTCAAAGTTCTTGTAGGTGAAAGTATTGTTCAGCCCCCATGAAAAATCAGGATTAGCATCACCGATGACTTGGTAGTCTTCTGGGCCTATGGCACCATCGCCACTGGTATCTTCATACTTGGCATCTCCCGGTTGATTACCGAACCTCCTGGCCTCTTCCGCTTCTTCCGTGCCCCATATCCCCAGGAAGCGGTATCCCCAAAAGGTGCCCAACGGCTCCCCCGGCCTGACCACGAAGGGACTGGTGCTGAGCAGCCCCCCGGCATATGAACCGCCGGAGATCTGCTCTTGGTCCCCGATATCTATCACTTCATTTCTTACCCGGGACAGGTTGAAATTCACATCCCAGTTTATCTTATCGTTGCGTACCGGGCTTACCAGCAGGTTAATGTCAAACCCGGTGTTTTCGATCTCTCCCAGGTTTTGTGTAACACTGGCCCTCCTGCCCATGCCAGCGTACAAGGGTAATTCTTGTTCGGCGAGCAGGCCTGTCGTATTTTTTTGAAAATAATCGAAAGTAAGCGAGACCCTGTCATCAAGAAATGACATGTTCAACCCGATATTGGTCTGGGCGGTCTCTTCCCAGCGTAGGTCTGGGTTAGGCGGGATAGCAGGACCGTACCCGGGAAATCGCGTGCTGGTGGTGTAGGAATACCCTAAAAATCTCAACACGGAAAGCGTGGCATACGGATCAATGGCTTGGTTGCCTGTAACACCCCAGCTTGCTCTTAATTTTAGGTTATCAAATATCCCCAGGTCTTTTACGAAGTTCTCCTCCGAAAGCGCCCATCCTACGGCTAGTGAAGGAAAGAATCCAAACTTATTGTCATCCTGGAACTTGGAAGAGCCATCGGCCCGGTAGGTACCGGTAAAATAGTATTTATCAGCAAAATTATAATTGACCCTGCCGAAGTAGGACATCAGCGACCATTTCGCATAGTTTGAATTGGCTAGCTGGGATTCTCCCAAAGACAGGTTATGATAGGCTACGGAATTCACTGCCAAGTTCCTGGCGTTAGCCGAGAAACCGCTGACCTCGTTTTCATATAATTCGTACCCACCGAGTATAGATACTTGGTGTTGCTCCCCCAGTGTTTTGCTGTAGTTTAACATGGTGGTGAGCTGCCAGTCAAATACATCTTGGTAGTTCCTGATAGCTCCTGTTGAAACATCGATCAATTCACTTTCGAATAAGCTGGTTTCATTGGCCGTTTGATTTAGCCCGGCGATCACGTCGAAGGAAAGGTTTTCAAAAATGTTATAGCTTGCGTTGATGTTTAGGGAAACAGCCTGCTGCCGGTCATCCTGCATGCTTTCCGTGGCATACATAAAAGGGTTTTTAAGCAAAGAGCCATACGTATCATCTTGATTGTAAGTACCATCGTCATTAAAGATGGGTTCTGTAGGCGACCAAATGATACTGTTCCACACCGGGTCTTCTTTACTGCTTCCGAAAGCAAGCTGGGCATTCCTGCGATTGCGTTGGGTCGCATTGATGTTCAGGTCTAACACCACGCGTTCGCCAATGGTAGTGCTTAAGTTGGTCCTCAAAGTATATCGCCTTTGGTTGGTATTGATCAGTATACCCTCTTCATCTACTATGTTGCCCGACACGTAATACCGCAGTCCTTCCCGGCCTCCTGAAACCGAAACCTGGTGGTTTTGTGTGAGGCCGGTCTGCATCACGGCGTCTTGCCAGTCCGTACCCGCTCCTTGTCTGAAACCCTCGATATCAGCTTCTGAAAAAACGTCCTGGTCGAAATGTTCATTGACCCAAACGGCATATTCCGCCGAGTTGAGCAGGTCATATTCATTTTCCAGTTGAGTAAAACCTACATTGGAAGCTACGGTAACCCTCGTTTCCCCGGACTGCCCGCTTTTGGTAGTGATCAGGACTACGCCGTTAGCCCCCCTGGAGCCATAGATAGCAGTAGCAGAAGCGTCTTTTAAAATATCGATGCTTTGAATGTCGTTTACATTGACATTATTAAAATCAGATACAAAGCCATCCACCACATAAAGCGGGTCATTATTGCTGGAAATAGAGTTGGCGCCACGGATACGGATCTTGGGGGTTTGCCCGGGAGAGCCCGAGGTATTGGATACCACCACTCCTGCTGTACGGCCTTGTAAGATCTGCGCGAAATTATAAACGGGGTGGCCCTCGAAATCTTTTGAGCTTACGGAAGCTTGTGAACCGGCCAGGTCGCGCCGCGTTTGTGTGCCATATCCCACGATCACTACCTCTTCAAGGTTTTGCATATCTTCGCGCAGGACGATATCGATGCTGGTTCGTCCCGCCACATTCACCTCTTGTGATTGGTAGCCTACAAAGGAAAATACCAAGGTGACGGCTTCTCCGGGGATATTGATCCGGTAATTGCCTTCCATGTCAGTAATGGTGCCACGGGCAGATCCTTTGATCAAGATATTCACCCCGGGCAAGGGCTCTCCTTTATCATCCGTCACCTTACCGGTCACATTTCGTTCTTGAATTACCGGGGCTTTTTCTTTCGACCTCACAATGATATTGCCGGCCACGGAAAGGTATGCTTCCAAACGAGTTTCCACCAGCAGTTGATCAAGAGCTTCCGTCAACGTTACGGACGTAAGGTCTTTGTTGACTTTTATCCCTGGGACCAGGTTAGGATTTATGGCCAGTCCCACATCAAATTGCGCTGCCACTTCTTCCAATGCCTGCAAAAGGGTCATGTTCCTAAGCGCCAGGTCTACTACTTTTAGAGTCCGCGTAGGCGCTGTTTGTGCTTTGCCCGGGAGCAGGTCCTTTTTATTTGCATGAGCTTTCGTCTGCGCCAAGGCGTGATCCGCCAAGAGCAGCACTAGGATATATACTATAGTTTTAATAGGTTTCATTTTAAGCAATAGGGTTACAGGGTAATTAGTTTTACCAAATTTTTTGTATTAACACCTTGATTGAATGATGCTATGGTTCTTTTGCACCCTGTGTACGGGACACCACAGCGATAGAGTAATTAAATGATTGCGTCAGGTTTTTTTCATACCAGGTCAATTTTTAGCCATGAAATACACACCACCTTTCTCATAATATTGGATATCTAGTGCTAAGGCGATCTGCCGGATAACGACAGGCAGCGCCATACGATCCATCTTTCCTGTAAAGGAAAGCTCCCGGAGTTCTGGGTCTTGCAAGACTATTTCTACTTCGTATAAGTGCGACAACTGCTGCACCACCGCAGGCAACGAGGTATTTCGAAATACCAAGTGACGGCTAAACCAGCTCAAATAGTTATCGACTTCGTTTTCTATTCGTTGTGTACTCCCATCCGCTCGCACCATAGCGACTTGCCCGGCTTCCAAGGCAATGGCGCTACCCTCGCGCTCAATTACAGGCTGCAGCCGTACTTTACCTTCGGTCACGGCAACAATCACCAAGCTATCGTGGAGTATCTCTTTTACGTTAAAAGCCGTGCCCACCACGCGGATGTTGGCTTGCTGCGTATGGATCACGAATGGGACTTCTTTATCGGGGGCTACTTCAAAGTATGCTTCACCTTGTAAGTGTACTCCACGTCGGTCCTGCCTGTAAAACCGTTTAGGATACTGAAAAACACTCCCCCCGTTAAGGCGCACCGACGTACCGTCTGAAAGTTTTACTTTCCCTATCTGCCCGGTACTGGTTACGGTTTCCGTATTGGCTAACGCCTCTTGTCCCTGGCGCACCAGTTGAGGGCCATAGAAAATGCCTCCCCCGGCCAGCACGAGTAAGGCAATAGCAGCTGCCATGCGCAAAGGCCATAGCTGGCGGGTTTTTACGGGCCTGCCTCCCAATTGGATTCTGCGTAACTTCTCGATCAACTCCTCTTCTTGATCTTTCTTTTCTTCCGTTACATATTCCAGCGGTATTTTATCCCAAGCCTCTTCCATTAGCATTTCCAGCTCTACGGTAGGGGGATCATCACTAAGCAAATGGATCACCTGCCTTACCTCCTCTTCCGTGCATTGATTATTGAGAAAGCGCGTTAATAATATTTTCTTTTCGGATAGATCCACTTTCAGCTACGGTTCATTTCTAAATTTAATATGAGCATCTACACTCGTTTCGATGAGTTCTTCTCCTACTTCTTAAAGGCCAAATCCAGCGAGCCTTGTTCCTTTTCCAATAAGAGCGAGCTGGGAAACAAACCGTTCTGAGTGTGTCACTATCTTAGTACGTCAACATGAGTGACCGACTACTACAGGCGGGGTAATTTTTTTAAAAAAAATTCAGTAGTTCTTCCTGGTTTGCTTTCACCGCGATTGTGAATACAAGCATTTCGGAAAATGCTTGGAGTAGCGACGACAAAACGGGAAAATTAATCGTCACAGCGAGTGGTACCAATTTCAAGAAAATGCTTGGAGTTGAAATGACAGGCAAAAAAAACGGATCATCATGGCGAGGCTGGCGATGCTCGTGCAGGGGCTACGAAGCCATCCCCTCCACGAGATATACCGCATAGACTTTGCTACCGCTTCTCGAGCAGGGGATGGCTTCACCGCTAGCCCTCCAAACC
>JANQLQ010000247.1 GCA_028280565.1 Fulvivirga sp. | reverse complement strand
TGGGCTTTGTTCCTGGCGCCCTTTTGTTTTGTTTTCTTTTGGGCGTGCAAAAGAAAATGAAAACTGGACTTAGAACCACATAATCCCGCGTATACTGCTAATTTCGAGGCTCCCATTACCCGAAACATCCTAAAAATATAGCTTAACTTGCCAAAATTAAACTTTTACTATCAAAGCTAATTCTCAAGGACATTTTAAGAACGCGGCTGGAAAAAATAGCTAACCGTCTAATTACACTTAACTTCTAGTGTTAGTCAAGCCTCAACTGACGTGTAGGGTTAGATGATGAACTCTATTTGCAGTATTGGGAAGTTTTCGACTAACCTGTAGTCGGTAAAATATGGGGTTCTCGATTGTTTATGGCCGACTGTTCGACTGGACACTAGTGTCGTGTCAACCCTCAAATAACGGCCAATCCGGGGTATCTTTTGCAGGATCTCTGCGTTGCAAAAAGACTTACGTAGCTATGGCTATGCTCGTTTTTTGCGCCTTGACCTCCCACAAAATCTACGACCGCCTTACCCGCCATTTCAGGCTTGACACGACACTAGTTTTACTTTGTCACATTCAATTATTTGATAGACAGGGATTAAACGAAAAATGAGACCGTTGGGTATCCTCATCAAAAGCGAAAAGAACCTTCTTTATCGTCATTCCTGCCGGCCTTGCAGGGTGAGCGATGCGCGAGAGCAGGAATCTGCTGTGTCGTTGAACGTGAACCTTTTTTTGAATGTACAGGGTTTTCGTTTCACGACTTCGCAGATTCCTTGTCACGCCTAGCCCAACGCACAAGCTGCAAGGAATGACGAGGGTAGAAAGTTAGGAATGACACTATAGCCGTTACTCGGCTTGGGAGCCAAGCGACTGTGTTTTCAGTTTACAGGATCGACCGAATGTAAAACAATGTCATTTGGCAATGGACAATCGGTAACCTTATGTTTTTAGCCTACTGCCCTTTGCCTCTTACCGACTGACCAAGAGCTTCCCAATACCAAAAATATATTCATCCTGTATTCTACCCGTCAATCAACCTGGACTCTATAATAAATAGGGTTAGATCAAATAGTACAGAAGACCCTCTTTGTGATTCTTTGAGCTTTAGTGCTTTTGTGGCCGAGGAAGCTTCGTCACTAAGGCAAAAATGCACTAAGGTACACCAAGCCTACCCACCAAAACTACCCAGGTAACATCAAAGTTATAAAATGGTAATCGAGTCCAGGTCATTACTAATTCAATGCATGATTATCTCCAAAGCAAACAAGATAAAACAATACTGCTTTTTGCAGTGAAATAAAAAATTGCCTCACTTCCAACCCTTTACCAACACTTAGTGTCTAATAGATGACAACACAGCAAGTACACCATGAAAAGACCTTTTATCCCTGCCAGGGCTCAACGCGCGTTGAGCATCAAACTGTTTATTTTTATCTCGTTCCTTTTTGTCATCAGTTTTATTTTTGGCGGCTGTAGCGAGGGGTGTGAAGTAACACACCAATATGCGTACATGGAGCCTGTGTACACCCCGTTGGAAGAGCTACGCTCATCTGTAGCGATCATCGAACCGCAGGAGATAAAACAGGCAGGAAAAATATTCTTCAAAGGGAACACACTTTACATTAACGCGCCCAATGAAGGGGTACATGTGATCAATAACCAAGACCCGTCTAACCCGCAACAAGTTGCCTTTATTGTTATTCCGGGGGCTTTTGACCTTGCAGTAAAAGACAATATCTTGTTTGCAGATAGCTATATTGATTTAATTGCCATCGATATATCCGATCCCAACAAAGTGGAAGAAGTAGGGCGTATAGAGGGCATATTTGATCATTATAATTCCTTCGGCTTTTATACTGATCCTGGTCGAGGTGTAGTTACAAGTTGGGAAGAAGTAGGGACCGTTGATATTTTGGAGTCGGATTGTGCCGAGGGAATGGAGCCGTGGGGAGGCTTTCGTCACCATGACGGGCTGGCCCTTGAAAGTGCCCGGTCTTTTGATGCAAACATGGCGGTGGCACCTACTAACCCGGGAATCGGGGGATCTATGGCGCGATTTGCTTTAAGTGGAGACTATCTGTACGTCATTGATATGGCTGACCTACAGGCCGTGGATGTAAGTACACCCTCCAGTATGACAGCTGGCACGGAGACCTACGTAGATTGGGGAATAGAAACCCTGTTTCCTAAGGGAGATGTATTGTTTATCGGCGCCCAGGCTGGCATGCACATTATGGATATTTCCGACCCGTTAAACCCTAACGAGATTTCCAAGTACGAACATGTGACTAGCTGCGACCCAGTGATCGTCGATGGTAACCATGCTTTTGTTACGCTGAGATCGGGCACCGAGTGCCAAGGCTTCACTAATCAACTGGAGGTAATCGATATTACGGACTTAGCTTCTCCGCAATTATTGCACACCTACCCAATGAATAATCCCCACGGGCTTGGGAAGGATCGTAATGCCTTATTTATCTGCGACGGAGATGCTGGTTTGAAAGTATATAACGCACAAGATATTGAGGCGATCGATAAAAACCTCTTAGTGCACTACCCGGGCATCCAGGCGTTTGATGTGATCCCCTTTAACAATGTGGCCATGATGATAGGCCAAGATGGGCTTTACCAATACGATTATTCAGACTTAGAGGATATTAAACTATTGAGTCATATCTCCGTCAAAGACAGGGAAGAGTAAAGGGGGAGTAGATCACTTTTGTGTGCGCGACGCCAGTATTATCACGGGGGAAAAGGCACAAAAGGACGAAGTATTGTCAAATAGAATATATTAATAAGATTGAGATAGAACTTTTGTTTCAGAATATACGAGCGATACAGATGATGACCTTATGCTGGATGGAACAGTTTTTGCCCATGATTTACGGGATCAGTGTAAGGACCGGTACTGTCAAACTACGGTTGAGTATGAGACAGGAACACCAAAAAGTAGCGATTAATTGCAGTAATTCGACATTTTGGTGGATAGGAAATGAAAATAAACTAACTTTAGCCTGAAAAATGAATAGAGTTGAATTAATACCCTGGATTAATTTCAAGCTTTTTCTTCATTTACGGCTAAAAAGATGAGTAAGCTTTCTAGTTACTTTTTTAAACTCTAAGATATTAATCTTTGTGATGAGCACTTACCAAATACAACTTAAAAAACTGGCTGTCAGGTACATAGTAGTGGCGGGAATTTGCCTACTACTCATTCTTGTGATCTGAAGACGGTTACATATTTTCCAGGTGGTTGAACAATTCTTCCCACCTCGTATTAAGATTCCTTAACTCCTGTTTTAAGGCTTGGTATTCTTCATTTGCCCGTAGGAGTGCATCAGGGTTTCCATAGATCATAGGGTCAGCCATGTGGTCTTCCTGTTTTTTTATGTTTACCTCGAGTTCTGCAATTTTTTGTTCCACATCACCGAGCTCTTTTTCTGCTTGCGTGAGTGCCTTGTCATTGCTGCTTGTGTTGGGTTTATTTTTTTTGGCAGGACTTTTGGCTGGCTTGGTTATTTTCTTGTGGCTATCGTCTTCCAAGTTTTGAGCCGAGCTCCTTCTCCAGTAAACATATTCATCATAGTTACCCGGGTACTCCTTGATTTCATGGTTTTCTATGTACCAGATCTTATTGGCTACCTGTGATACAAAATGCCTATTGTGGGATACAACGATAAAAGTGCCCAAGTACTGTTGCAACGCTTGGATCAAAATATTTTCCGAGATAAAATCAAGGTGGTTGGTAGGTTCGTCGAGCAAGAGAAAATTAGCCTCGGAGATCAATGTCTTTGACAGTGCTACCCTAGATTTTTCTCCACCCGATAGTACTTTTATTTTTTTAAAAACATCATCATTGCTGAACAAAAAGCACCCCAGGATCTGCCGGAGCTCAAGCTCTGTTTTGTCGGAGCCGGCTTGTTTTAATTCTTCCAGGATCTCATTATTCACATCCAAGGCTTCTAATTGGTGCTGGGCATAAAAACCCCGGATAACATTATATCCCTCTTCACGATCCCCTTCGATGGGTTCAGTTCCTGCTATTATGCGGAGCAGGGTGGACTTTCCTTTGCCGTTAGCCCCGATCAAAGCTATTTTATCCCCTCTTTCGATGTGTGCCGTGGTATCTTTTAATATGGAAAGGTCGCCGTACGATTTGGAAAGGTTTTCCAAACGGATAACGTGCCGCCCCGACTTCTGTTTGAACTTGAATTTGAAATTGACGGCTGCATTTTCATCTACTACATCCTCCACCAAGTCCATTCTTTCAAGTGCCTTTACCCTGGATTGAACTTGGCGCGCTTTCGTAGCCTTAGCCCTGAAACGTTCGATGAATCGTTCGGTTTGCTTTATTTTTTGCTGTTGATTTTCGAATGCATTTTTCTGTATCTCCGATCTAAGACCTTTTTCTTGCAGGTAAAAATCATAATTGCCTTCATACATCGTGAGAACCGTATGTGCTACTTCTACGATCTTAGATACCGTATTGTTGATAAACTCCCGGTCATGAGATACCACGATCACAGCTCCTTCGTAATTGCGCAGGTAATTCTCTATCCATTCTATGGAAGGGAGATCCAGGTGGTTGGTAGGCTCATCCAGCATAAGCAGCGAGGGTTTTTCTAGCAATAGCTTTGCTAACATCACTCTCATTCGCCACCCGCCCGAAAACTCCTTCAAAGGGCGAACTAAGTCGGCCGTTTTAAAACCTATTCCTTCCAAGATCTCCTCGGCCTTAGCCTGCATACTGTACCCGTCAAGGGCTTCAAACCGCTCTTGTAGCTTTGCAAGTTTGGTGACGAGGTCGTCCGTGTAGTCGGTTTCCATTTTTTTTAGAATCACCTCAATTTGTTTTTGAATGTCTACCGTCTCTCCAAAAGCCTGCATGGCAACGGACAGTATGCTGTCATCGGTCAGGTAGGAGAGGAGGTCTTGGTTAAGAAAACCCAGGGTGCATTCGTTACTCTTGCTAATGCTTCCGGTGTCCGGCTGATAGTCCCCGTGGATCAACTTCAATAAGGTAGACTTTCCTTTCCCATTCAAGCCTATCAGGCCGATTTTATCCTTCGGTTTGATATGCAGGGAAGCATTCTCATAAATAGCTCTCCCCCCGATATAGTAAGACAGATTGTTAATGGCTAACATAGCTACAAAGTTATCTCATCACTCGTACCTGGTGAAATCAATCTATAAGATACTTTCTATTACGCGGGGATAATTGTATTTTTTCAACCTAAACAAAGACGTAAGGATATGCGGTATGGGGTATTTATTCTTTTTTGCTTGTCCATTCATATGGTGGGATGTGGAAATGAAGGAACTACGGAGAAAGGACCGGCAGCCACTAGGCCGGCCCCAATAGAAACGGTAGAAGATCCTAGTGGACTACCCCTTGAAAAGCTTACGTTGCCCCCGGGCTTTAAGGTTAGTGTTTTTGCGCGGGTGGAAAATGCAAGATCGCTTGCTTTGGGCTCTGCTGGTGTGATTTATGTGGGGAACAGGAAGGCAGACAAAGTTTATGCGGTAAAAGATGAGGATGGCGATTGGGTAGCGGATCGTAAGTATGTCTTGGATTCGGGGCTGAACATGCCCAATGGTGTAGCCTTTAAAGATGGAGATCTTTACGTGGCCGAGGTAAGCAAGGTGTGGCGCTACCGGGATATTGAAAGCAACCTTGCTCAACCGCCGCGTCCCGAAATGATCTACCAGGATTACCCTACGGAGAGCCACCATGGCTGGAAGTATATTGCTTTTGGCCCCGGTGGTAAACTTTACGTTCCTGTGGGAGCTCCATGTAACATCTGCAAAAGCAAGAACCCGGTATTTGCTTCTATCACGCGTATGAATGAAGATGGGTCCGGGATGGAGATCATAGCCGAAGGAGTTAGGAATACGGTTGGCTTTGCCTGGCATCCCACCACCGGTGAACTATGGTTTACGGACAACGGGCGTGATATGATGGGAGATAACTATCCCCCATGTGAACTGAACCGTGTAGCACGAGTAGGCTTACACTTTGGCTATCCCTACTGCCACGGGGGTGATATTGCTGACCCGGAATTTGGACATGAACGCCCTTGTAGTGATTTCCAACGCCCTGTTTGGAACTTCGAGGCTCATACCGCCCCTTTAGGTATGAAGTTTTATACAGGAGAAATGTTTCCGGCCGAATATCATGGAGATGTGATCGTAGCCCAGCATGGATCTTGGAACCGCTCTACAAAGATCGGTTATCGTCTCATGAGGGTGCAGTTGGAAGGCAACCGGGCGATCAAGTCAGAAGTTTTCATTGAGGGCTGGCTGGACAGCGACAGCCAGGACCAGTGGGGGCGCCCGGTAGATGTTTTACAAATGCCGGATGGTTCTTTGATGATCAGTGACGACCTTGCCGGGGCAATCTATCGCGTGAGTTATGGTTAAAGGTGCTTTTATCGCGAGTGATAAACCACACTCAATCATTATTTTTGTTGGGAAGGACTATGGTAAACCGTGTGCCCGTTTTCAGGAAAGACCTTACGTTAATAGTCCCTTTTAGCTTACTTACAGTCTCCTTCACAATATAAAGACCTAATCCCGCCCCTTCGGAAGATTCACTGGCCCGGTAAAACATCTGGAAGATCTTCGAATGATGTTGTGGGGCTATACCGGGTCCGTTATCGGTGAAATTGATCTCACACTTGTTTTTTCCTACCCCTACGTATATCATTACAAAAGGATCTTGCTGGTCGTAATTATGATAGGAGATCGCATTAAAGAGAAGGTTACTTAAAATGATCTTTAACCTGATGGGGTCTGTATATAACG
Source organism: Fulvivirga sp. (assembly GCA_028280565.1). Lineage (GTDB taxonomy): Bacteria > Bacteroidota > Bacteroidia > Cytophagales > Cyclobacteriaceae > Fulvivirga. Next base: position 12,101 of record JANQLQ010000247.1, on the reverse strand, counting down.
CGTGGGTGTTCTGTACGCGTATGTCTAGTCTCAGTTTGGCAAAGTTCTCTAAAAAGGAGTGGTCTTGTATGACCTCGTTAATGAGAAGCCGGGGATTCACCTTGGATATGTTCAATTCTAAACGATTGTTTTTGGAGTAGTTGGAAATGTCCATCACATGCTTGTCCAGCTTTTTGATACATTGTTCCATCATTTCTAAGTACTCTTTTTGCTTGGGGCCTGCCATCTCAAGTTTAGTAAGGTTGATCAGGCCAAGTATAGAAAGTAAAGGCGCCCGTAGGTCATGGGCGGTACTGTATACAAATTGATCTAATTCGGTATTGATCTTCCGTAGCTCCTGGTACTGTTTACGAAGCTTTTCATTGGCTTTCTTCTTATGATTGGCTTGATCCCACTTTAAGAAAATCCGTTCAGCAATGATCGGAAGGTTTTCCAAGGTGTCCGTAGACTTATCGATATAGTCAAAGGTTTCCGTTCCAAAGGCGTCAAGGTCTTCGGCTTCTATTCTATTTTCGGTCATCATCACAATGGGATACTTTTTTCTTTGAAGCGCCTTGATCAGGTCAGATCCCTTGCCAGAGGACATCCCGTAATCAACGATAGCCAAATCCGGGTCTATGTTTGACAAAATGGACCTAGCTTCACCAAGGTCTTTGGCAGGCATAAGCTTCATGTTATGATAGGATTCGAATCGTTTGGAGATCAGCCTCCTGTTCTCATCGCCATGCTCTACTAGTAATATGTTTAACGGATGATTTAGCACTGTCATTTTCTTAGTTTTACATTCTTACTTGAGACATTCCCTGCGATACCCCTTGTTGACCGCAGCTTTAAGAAGTGGGTTTTGATTAATGATAAGAGCCGTGTTTAGCGCTTGCTTATCGTTAAATCCATTACTTCCTCCAATGAAAGTGTATACATATAATCCGATGGAAGCTCACCTAGGTTTGGGTGGTGATCAAAATTACCCAATACGTTCTCTGTTATACTTTGGCACGAAAAAGCGATCACCGCTACTACATACAATCTTCTAATAATCAACGCTTTGAACCAATCTTTCATCTTTCTCCCTGTTTTGATTTATGATTCAAAGTAAGCTTCTTACGCCCTTTTATTCAATCCGCTGATTGTTGTAATTTCGGTTACGTGTTTTTACTGATGAATATGGAAAGAGGGGTGTTCTATTCGTGTGAAAAACTCTTAAATATTTGGTTTTCAAATATTTAAACAAATGATTTCAACTAGAAGCTTAGCCGGATGGAGTAGACGTTAGGCTAAATAAGACCCGGCGAGGTTTTGAGTGGAGGGGGTGACAATGGGTGTATAGGTTCGAAAAGGTGTTAGATCAGTTTATCTTCAATGGCTTTCCTCACGAGCTCGGCCGTGTTTTTTGCTTCAATTTTATCCATTATGTTTCTCCTGTGAGTGTCCACAGTTCGTACACTGATAAATAATTTGTCCCCGATCTCCTTATTGCTCAATCCCTCTACAATGAGCTTTAAGATCTCCTTCTCTCGTTCTGTTAGATCCCGGGTATCATCAAATGACCTTTTCTGTTTGATCAGGGACTTGGTTAGGATATTGGAGACTTCGTTGGTATAGTACACATCACCGTCGGCCACTGTTTTGATAGCGGCGAGGAATTCATCTTCTTCTGTATCTTTTGGCAGGTAACCCAGTGCTCCTGCCTCAAAAGAACGTAATATATACTCTTCATCATTATGGGTAGAAAGTACAAGTACTTTGGTGGAAGGATATTCTGTTTTGATCTTCTCAGCCAGCTCTATCCCTGACATTCCGGGCATGGATATATCAGTAATGATGATGTTAGGCCCCATGCTTTTTACCATTTGTAATGCTTCGGTTCCCGAGGCTGCTTCCCCAAGAATTTCTATGCTCTCATCTCCACTAATGAGCATCTTTATCCCTTTCCTTACTACACTGTGATCATCTGCAAGAACCACCTTGATCTTTTCACTCATATTTTTTGACTTTTTAAGTTTGTGAGCACTTTAACTGTTGTCCCTTTCCCGGGCTCGGATTCTAGTATGAATTTGCCGTTAATTAATTCGGCTCGCTCATGCATATTGTAAAGACCTTTTCCAGAACCGTTATTCCCGTATTGTATGGGTGCGTCTTTAGAAAAGCCTTTGCCGTTATCGTCTACGACCAGCGTTACTTCCTGGCCTTTTTGTTCTAAGTTAATATCGATCTTGTCCGCTTCGGCATATTTCATGGCATTATTCACCGCTTCTTGGGCGATCCGGTACAGGCCTACCTCCATATCTTTGGGCAGCCGGTCAAAATCTACCTGCGAGAGGAAGTTGATCTTCAAACCTTTGTCGTCTGTGAGCTGGTCCGCCATTTTTTCCAGCGCCGCTGTCAATCCAAAGTCGTTGAGCACGGTGGGCATCAGGTTATAGGAAATTTTCCGTACTTCACTTATCGTGAGGTCGATGATCTCATTAGTATCTGACAGGTGCTCCTGTACCTTTTCATGTTCGGAATATTTTGCGCTTTGTCTTAGCCGTAGCTTGGCGGCCGTGAGCAATTGGCCCAAACCATCGTGCAACTCCCTGGAAACTCGCCTGCGCTCTATTTCCTGGCCATCAATGATCGCTGAAAGTCTCTTTTTCCTTTCCGTAGCGATCAGGTTTTCCATCCTTTTACGTTCCGTAATATCCCGGTTAATGCTTAGGATGGCCTGCCGGTCTTTATAATTTACCGCCGAAGAACTAACTTCTACATGCATTTCAGATCCGTCAGCTTTGTACTGGATGGCTTCGTAAGCATGTTTTTTCCCTTTTTTCAGCACCGCTTTGATCTGCCGGGTTACTTTCCGGTGGAATTTAGATATTTCAGCCATGCTTTTACCAATAAACTGGTCACAAGTGAATCCATATACTTCGCATGCCCTATCGTTTACATCCATGACAATCTCCGTTTGGGGATCGAAAATGATAATGGGATCATGTGCGTTTTCGAATAATCCTTGGTAGTCTTCTTTGGACTTTTCCAGTTCTTTCTCAATCGCCGTTCTTTTCTCAATTTCATTTTTCAACTGGGCATTGGACTTGGTTAGGTTTTCCGTCCTTTGAGCTACCAGTGATTCAAGGTTTTCGTTGACGGCTTTAAGCTCGTGCTGGCTTTCTTCCAGCTGATCTTGGATCTCTTTTTGCGCAGTAATGTCCGTACCGGTACCTACCAGCCGGATCACTCTCCCCGTGTTGTTTTTGATTGCCTGTGCCCGTGCAAGTAACCAGCGCAGAGAACCGTCTTTGTGGACCATACGGTACTCGTGCTCATACTTCTTGCTGATCCCTTTGATATAGTTTTTCAAATCGTCCACGGAACGCTGATTATCTTCCGGGTATACCCTGCTCATCCATGCGTCCACGGTATTTTCCATCTCATGGTCTTCAAAACCCAATAGGCCTTTTAGCTTTGGATCGATGTATAAATAGTTCCCTTCCAGGTGAAAATCCATAACCCCGGTTTGCCCGGCATCTACCGCCAGTTCATATCTTCTTTTACTCTCTCGCAGTTGCTCCTCTACTTTTTTTCTTTCCGTAATGTCGTGAAATATCCCCCTGGTCGATACGGGTTGTGTCAAATTACAAAATATATTACCTACGACAAATATTTCCTTACCGGATTTCGTGACGAAACGTACCTCCACGTTTTTAAATTCCTTTCCTTCCAGCAGTTGCTCGAAAAGGTGAGTACAGTGCTCGCGGTATTCCGGGTGTACAATGTTGAGAAAGTTTAATTGCTTTGCTTCTTCCAGGGTATACTCCATTTTCCTGAGCCATGCCGGGTTAACATGCACGAAGTAACCCTCTTCGTTGACACTCTGGATCATGTCGTTAGCATTTTGGAACAGGTCCGCGTACCTTTCTTCTGTTTCCTTTAGCTGGGCCTTCATCCTGCTGTGATTAACAGCGCGTTCGATGGTCAGGGGAAGTACGTTGGCAAACTCATGTTCAAAATCCTTCACCAGGTAGTCGAAAGCCCCTTTCCGCATGGCCTCTACAGCTACGGACACATCTTCCATCCCGGAAACAAAGATAACGGGGATGTTCTTCAAAAAAGGGAGGATTTCAAAAGCATCACCGTCCTTAAGCTGGTAATCCAAGATCGCTACGTCAAAATATGAGCTTTCAAGGACCTCCTTAGTTTGGGCAATCGAAGTGCACAATTCGTAATTACAGGGCTTGCCCCACTTTTTTATCATGCGCTCGTACACCAACAATGTAAAATCGTCGTCTTCGACAAAAAGAATGTTATACGCTTCCATAAACTAATTGGGAGACTGGCTGGATGACCAATACTCCTTTATCACCTTCATCAAATCTACAAACTCTTTATAGTCTACTGGTTTCACCATGTACCCTGCTATCCCGTAGGAAAAGCTGGCTTTTATATCGGACTCATCTTTGGAAGTAGTGAGTACCACTAACGGTATGGCCCTTAATTCGGGGGATTTGAAGCGTTCTTCTAAAAACTCTAACCCATTCATACCGGGCATGTTCAGATCCAACAAGATTATCGATGGTCTTTCTTCGTTAGTGTCCATCAAATAGTTTAACGCTTCCTCTCCATTTTGTACATGTATCAGTTTATTACTTATGTCAATATCATTTAACGCCCTTTCTACTGTTAGTGCATCTACAATGTCATCTTCTATTAACATAATAGGTGTACCTTTATTCATGACGGTTTTCTTTTATGGGTTTGCCCGTGGTCATTAACGGGTTTTTGCGTTTAGGGATCGTAAAATATACAGTAGTGCTTTCTCCCAACTCTGACTCAAGCCATATTTCTCCGCCGTTAAGTTCAATAATTTTCTTGACAATGGTTAAACCGATTCCTGTACTGTCTACTTCATCTTTTGACGACAACGTCTGGAAGATCTTGAATATCTTTTCATAATTAACTTTGTCTATCCCGGGACCATTGTCTTTCACAAAGAATTCATACATTCCTTCTTTTTCCAATACCCCTACCTGTATAATTCCTTTGTCTTTGTTCATGAACTTAATGGAATTACTGACCAGGTTCTGGAAGACCTGCTGCAATTGTATACTATTATAATGCACCACCGGCATGTTATCATCAATAATGAATTCCACGTTTTCCTGTAAGGCTAAGAGATCGATGATGTTCAGTAAAACCTCGCGACTGCTGATGGTTTCTACTTGCATATTCATTCGTCCTATACGACTATATTTTAATATACCTTCGATCAGGTTGTGCATTCGCTTTGTTCTGCCCAAAAGCAGGTCTAAGTAATCCCTTCCCTGCTCATCCATTTTATCAGAATAATCTGTGATCAGCCAGTTGGTAAGGGAGCTGATCGCTCTCAGGGGAGCTTTGAGGTCGTGGGAGACAATATAGGAAAAGCTTTGCAACTCTTCGTGTGTGGCCTTTAACTCCCTAAGATTGCTTTTTAATTCGCGATTTCTTGCTGATAGTGCCGTTTGCAATGAAAACTGCCTGATGCTAAGGGCCAGGTCGCGTGCTACACCTTCAAGCATTTCTACGTCTTCGGCAATTTTAGGTTTTTTACGATCCCAGAATATATTTAAAGATCCAAGAAGCTCGCGTCCGTAGATCAATGGTATAAATACGTAAGCATTGATGTTATTGTCTAGCAGGTTCTTTTCGAGGTCCATGGGTCTGCGTACGTTCTTGAGGTTCCCTACTAGGTAGGGATAGCCGGCATCCAGGATATCTTGGATCTTACTGGGTAGTCTTTTATAAGTAATACTTTCATTTACCGAAGCCAATTCCTCGTAAACTTCACTTTCGTCATTTTTCAGGACCAGGCTGGCGTTGGAACATCCTGGTAGTAGCTTGATCATATGATCTACTGTATTCTTGGCCAAAATGGGTAATGTTTCAGAACCTATAATGGCTTGATCTATTTGCCGTATTACATCCGAGCGAAATGCGTTTTGCTTGAGATTTTCTTCGGCCGTTTTTTTCGTAGTGATATCATTGCCAATGGTGATGTAGCCCGTAACATCGCCTTGGTCATTTTTGAGCGGCGTGACATTCAGTGATAACCATACGAGCTTTCCTTTTTTGGTATAATTCTTAATCTCTTCGTAGAAAGAATTGCCCGTGGCCATTTTTTCTGATATCCCCCGGACTACCCTCGGGTCAGTTTCAGGTCCATGGAGAAATGATTTGGGTATTTTTCCTTTTACTTCGTCTAAGGAGTACCCCGTGGTTTTTTCAAATCCTTCGTTCGCCCAGGCAATCTCATCATCTTCATTGGTGATCATCACGTAGTTGTCCGTTTTGCTGGCAACCAATGAGAGCTTTTTGAGCTCTTCCTCTGACTGTTTTCGTTCGGTAATATCAGTGATCACCGATATAGAACCATTCGCCACACCATTGTCATTGTAAGTAGGGGTACCGCTCACCTCCGCCAGCACTGTATGACCGTCTTTGTGCCTAAAATTAAGTTCGTATTTGTCCGAAATGCCCTTAAGTCTCACATCTGTTTTCCCGATCACGACTTGGCGGTCGTCATTCGTGGCTAAATAATCTTTAATATCTTTATCGAGTAGTTCTTTTTCAGTGTAGCCGATAATGTCCCTGATTTTTGAATTAGCATAATGGACCCTGTCATCCATGGAGACGATAAGGATGCCTTCATTGACATTGTCTACAATAAAAGAGGAAACTAATAGTCTCCTCGACAAGTTAAACCTTATTTTTAAAGATATAAAGGCGAAAAAGCCAATTATCACCATAGAAATGGAGAAAATGGTTGGATTTACTTTTGCTTCCTCCACTTGGGAAATTACCAGCACGCAAGCCACCAATAAGAAGACAAGGAATAGGGTGATCTGCCTAAAATTATAAAAGATAACATGGCCTATCCCTATGATAATGATAATCCCCATTACATAAGCACTGTGCAAGTCGTTCGTGTAAATGAGGTACAAGCCGTGCGCTGATATTACATAATAAAGCACTAGGCTAAAGATTGATATTTTGGACCTTACGTAATCAATTTTGTGGGCTAACACGTATACCACTGATACTGCAAGTCCAATCACTATTCTCACCCATAGCGGATCGTTCGGTGCTTCCAAGATCAGGGGATACAAGTATCCAACGATAGGATAAACGATGATCACTGAAACGTAAAGCCAGCGAACGGCATCAAATGATACTTCTAACCTGTTGTAGACATGAGGGGGTGTGCCTTTGCTTAAAACGTCCATTCTTGCGCTTTAAGTTAAGTAGAAGTAAAATGTAGCTCCTTTCTGCCCCGGAGATTCCAGCCATATCTTCCCCCCGTTGCTCTCAATTATCTTTTTGGCAATGGTCAGCCCTATGCCAATAGATTCTTTCTCGTCCTTCGTGACTAAGGTTTGGAACATTTTAAAAATCTTTTCTTGGTATCGGGAGGGTATGCCGGGACCGTTATCATTCACATAATAAACAGTTTTTCCCTCTATCGGTTTAGACCCTATGCGGATATTCGGTTTGGGTTTATCATTATGACGTAAAGCATTCTCTACCAGGTTGATAAAAACTTGTTCTGCACTGGTCTGCTGGTAGAAAACGGGCGCTAGTCGGTTGTCTAAGGTGATCGTAGCAGAAGGGTAGATCACGGAATATTGTGCAACAATTTGGTTAATGATTTTGTCCAGGTTCACTTTTTTAGGTCCTTCGTTTTCCTGGCCAATACTCGTGTAGCTGCTTATCCCGTCGATGAAATTATGCATTCTGCGAGTCCTGTCAATTAAAAGACGCAGCTGGGCTTTCCCCTTATGATCAAACTTATCCTTATAGTCGTGTGCTAGCCATGAAACTATGGAACTGATAGCGCGTAAAGGTGTTTTTAAGTCATGTGACGCGATGTATGCAAATTGCGACAATTCTTCGCTAGATAGCCGGAGTGCTCGTGTTCTTTCGGCTACACGATCTTCCAAATCCTTTTTATAGTTGTCTTCTGCTCTTTCAGCTCTTTTTCTTTCCGTCATATCCCTGGCGATGATGCAGAGCAGGTCGTGGGAGCCTACTTCCACCTTTTTTATATTGGCTTCCATCGGGATACGTTGCCCTTCTTTAGTAATGTATTGATGCTCTGCAAGGAAGCCACTTTGGCGCGTGGCGTGTAGCGTTATTTTTTCGACGTCCTCTTGGGTGCCATCGAGTAAGTCATAAAAGGCAAGCTGTAAAAGTTCCTCTTTTGAATAGCCCAACCGGTTTGACAATGCTTTGTTAGCATCAACCAACAGCATAGTTTCAATATCTACAAAAAAGATACAATCCTGGCTGTTTTCCATTAGTGCTGTATACATCTCCTCTTCTCCAAGCGCTGCTCTTTGTGTTTTTCCAGGGATCTTCGCGGTGGGTTGAGGTAAAAAACTCCAAACCCAGTAAAGATCACCTTTGGTTCCCACCATCCGTTTTCTTAACCTATATGCGTCCCCATTTTTGGCCTGGAACAGGTCTCCGCTGCTGGCATCTGCCGGGAAGCCGGCTATATCCGACACTTTATGACCCCGGCAATCCTTGGCCATTTGCATAAAATGCATTTTAAAAGTATCGTTACATTTTATGATGTCCTGGTTTTGATCGATGACCAATATCGGCTGAGTTTCGGTATCAAAAAAATATTCGAAAAGACCGGCATCAGCCATTTCATTTGGATCCCTTTCTAGCTTTTCTACTTCTTCCACCTTGATCTTGACTACATCCCGGATAGGCTCCAACGAGGTGGATAAACGTAATGCCTTGCCTTTATGATCAAGGATTTCCCAGTGCGCACGGGTCTTTTCCCCGGGGTTTTTTAGTGTGAAGGCTAGGTCCTCCATGAAAGTATAGCAGTCCGGGGTGGGTAGAAACTTACCAAAATGTTCGCCCAGCAGTTTTTTCTTTGGCGATCCTAACAGGGCGAAAAAGGCATCACAGCCTTCAGTAATCCTGCCACATCGCGTCACATGCCAATAAACCGATGGTATTGGAATAGGCTGATGGTTTAGTCGTAATTCTTTCAGGTCCAGTGTTTTCATGGACAAACGTTCAACACACGATAGGGTACCCAAAAATAATAATAGACCGTTACGATTGAAATACCAGAAAAGCTGTAACCTTACTACGTTAAATTACTTAGAATTAAAGTTAGTGTACTTATAACTATTTCAAGAAATATTAACTTGTATTAGAATAACAAGTGAACCATAAGTTCATGTTGTGTTGAAAGTGAGCTTCCATTTTTCCTTCAAAACGGGCCTTAAACGGCAATTTAAGTTCTTTATATGCGTATTTCCATGTTTGCTAAAAACAAAGAAAGCATGTCATATAATGGAGTGCAATCTTAGTTTTTAGGTAAACTTTATAACAACCAAAATTACCTTCGCCCTACCCGGTATTGAGTGCTATCCGGGAACCTACGATTCAGCACAACAATCATTCGATTCGACAAAATTATTCTACGACTCAAGCAATGGACCGATGTAAAGGAGGGATAATTCAGTTGTTTTATATTATCATTCTCAACCCTTACTGTTATGACAAAGATCACTCAATTTCTACTCGTTATTGTATTGTTATGTTCAGTTGGCTTGGCCCATGCCCAGCAAGTGCCCAAAGACGGTGCGGTGCTCTCGATGGAGCAATCAACGCTTAAAGTGACCCCTGGCTCTCAAATAGAGGCAGATGTAACCTTATTAAGGTCCAAGAAATATAAAAAAGCCAAGTTCGGGGGCCTTACCGCGCGATCTCCCCAAGGTATGGAAATCGATTTTAAACAGGATGCACAAAATGCGGATCTGTATAAAATGATCGTAAAGGTTTCACAAGATGTACAAATAAAGCCTTACACCGTGGTAGTAAAAGGAATGGGTAACAATGCCCAAAAAATCAAAGGGCTAGCGGTGTCCATTGATCTTGGCAATGGGCAGTTAGTGGAAAGCAATAAATGACCCACTAAATTTTGTTACTTTTATGAGTGGTTATGTCCAAAATACTCAGAAAGTACGGGTTGAGGATACTGGTCTCAACCTTCATTTATTTATTTTTTAGGATCACCTCTGGGTCTTTACAGTATGATCTTAACTGTAGCACAGCTACCTGGCCTGTGCTATTGCCCTTTACGATCTTTGTTGTATTGATCGTGTGGGAGGTGTGCGATAGGGTGATTATCTATTTTGCGCGGCAGTATCCTCAAGACCTAAGCTCTAAACGCAGGTTGGCCGTCATATTTGCGATGGTCACGCTTGCCACATTCCCCTTGGTGACAGGGTTTATTTATTTCGAAAATTACCAAATTAAGACCTGGCTCAATTGTATAAAGGACCTGGAGGGTGAGTTTTGGGCTGACCTGATGCAGGGATATGTGGTGACCTGGCTCGTGATATCCGTGGAAATACTCAAGGTCTATTACCAAAATGTAAAGAACATGGAAATAGAGCAGGCCAGGATGCAAAAAGAACTGATGAGGACCCAGTATGAAAGTCTTAAGAACCAAGTCAATCCTCATTTTTTATTTAATAACTTTAGCGTCCTAACGGCGCTCATTTACCAAGATGCTGATCTTGCTTCGGATTTTGTTACTAAACTTTCCAAACTTTACCGGTACATCCTCGATAACAAAGAAAATGAAATGGTGAGCTTGGAAAAAGAGTTCGAATTTTTAGACTCTTACCTTTTTTTGCTCAAGACGCGCCACGAAGAAAGTTTACATGTAGAAAAGAAGGTAAACATCAACCCGGCTGATTTTTACGTTCCTACCCTCTCTCTCCAAATGCTGATAGAAAACGCCGTAAAGCATAATAACTTTAGCCGGGAAAAACCTTTGGTTATTACCATCTATAATGAGAACGACCAATTTATCGTGGTGCAGAACGGCTTAAATCGAAAGGCTGGGATCACACACTCTACTAGGATCGGCCTGGAAAACATCAAAAACCGGTACACCTTAAAATCGGATAAAAAGGTAATGGTATACCAATCAGAGCAGTATTTTAAGGTTAAATTACCCATCCTTCCCTCTTTATCATTGTCGCAATGAAGGTGATCATAGTGGAAGATGAGCGTTTGAGTGCAGAAAGGTTAAGACACCTCGTCCTCAAAATTGATAGTACGATCACCGTTTTGGATATCTTGCCTTCGGTACAAAAAGCGGCAGAATGGTTTCGCGCTAATTCCTGCCCGGACTTGGTCTTCCTAGATATCCAATTAAGTGACGGAACTGCCTTCGACCTCTTAAAGTCCCTAACTGTTTCTCCACCGGTGATATTCACTACCGCATACGACGAGTTTGCCCTAAAGGCCTTTAACTATAACAGTATCCAATACCTACTAAAACCCATAGAAATGGATGAGCTTGACAAGGCACTCGAGAAGTTTAAGGCGATGGACCGCCAGCCCTTAGAAGGAACATCACTACCCGATAGACTGGAACAAGTCCAAAAAACGATAAAAAATGAATATAAAAGACGGTTTTTGATCAAGATCGGGGACCAATATCAAAATGTGGAAGTCAGCCAAGTCGCTTATGTCTATTACCATGACGGCAGTTGCTTGCTGAAAACCCGTGAAGGGAAGGAATTCCTCATCGATTACTCTTTGGATCAATTAGAAGATATTCTTAACCCGTTAGATTTCTTCCGGGTCAATCGCCAGTTCATTGTAAAAGCCGACGCCATTAAAGAGATCCATACTTATTTTAACAGCCGACTGTTATTACGCCTAGCTCCGGGGGATGGCTCTGAAATCATCGTCAGCCGCGACCGTGTGAACCATTTTAAGCGATGGATGGACAGTTGATGGGCGTTATTTCTTGTTTTTATATGGCAAAACAGGAGATTAGTTGTCGCTTGTAGACCTGTTAGGTCTTGTTAGAAGCTATTGACTCAATTAAGTAGGGCGCCCTTTAAAATTAGCTTTGATAGTTAGACGTTTGTTTTTGACAAATTAAGCCATATTTTCAGGATGTTTCGGGTAATGCCAGCCTGTAAATGAGCAGTATACGCGGGATTTTGAGGTTCTAAGTCCAGTTTTCATTTTCTTTTGCACGCCCAAAAGAAAACGAAACAAAAGAAAAGGGCGCCAGCAACAAAGCCCATTTT
>JANQLQ010000225.1 GCA_028280565.1 Fulvivirga sp. | reverse complement strand
TCTTCTTGCGTTAAGGTGACCTTGTATTTTTTCATGGTTTTAACCAAAAATAAAAAAACTATTTTTACCGTCAAAGTAGATGTGACACGACACTAGTGTCGTGTCAAGCCTCAATTGACGTGTAGAATTAAACAATGAACTCTATTTGCCAAGTTGGGAAGTTCTCGACAAGTTAGCAGTAGGCAAAATAGGGGGTTGCCGACTGTTTACTGCCGATTGCCGACTTTGGGAACGAGACCGAAAAAAATAGCTTGAACGTCATTTGAGCCTTGACGAGGCACTAGTGTCAGAGACAATAACTTTAGGCATTGTTTACATCACTGCTTAGGTCCGATGCAGGGTAATTAAACAAAGAGACATTATATTTCCCCAAAAGTTCTGAAAAAGTCCTTTTTGTCAGTCCCACGAGCTCTGCAGCCTGCCCAAGGGAAAGCTTTCCCTCTTCATAGAGCTTTGAAGCTAAGATCATTGATATTTCCTTCTCATCAATATCTACAAAATCGGGAATGTTTAGTATTAACTGCCTCATGGTTAAATAACGCCTGGTTTAACTATTAAATTCAATTCATCTAAATTGTTTGTAATTCGGCTTGTCCGTACTTTTTTACAACTTTGTTAAAACGGTGTTGGTCAAAGTGAATAAAGTTACTCTTACATTGAAACTTCAAGTAAGGATAATATCAAACTAAACACTCAAGTGGAATAAACCAAAGTGAAACTGGAAAACTTTCGCTGGAACATTATCATCCGGGTTGTACTCATCCTAGTCTTATCACTGGGACTGGTCTGGACGTTGTCCTCTACCAGTTGGTTCTTCACACCGTTAGTTTTATTCCTGTTGTTACTGACCGTGACGATCAACTTAGTCTACTACACCGAGCGGACCAATAAGGACCTGACCCAATTCCTGGTCTCCATTAAACAAGGGGGATTCACCAATACTTTCACCGGTCAGAAACGGGGACTCTCACAAGCGGGCCTGAGCAACGCTTTTAACGATGTGATCGAAGAATTTCAAAAGATCAGCATGGAGAAAGAGTCCCAATACCTTTACCTGCAGGCGTTAAATGAAAACATAGGGGTCTCCATTATCAGCTTTACCCCGGCAGGTGAGATCCAATTTATGAATCCCGCGGCTAAAGCACTTCTCAAAAAACCTTATTTGCGATCCGTTGATGAATTTAAGGGTATTGATGCCCACCTTTATGAAAACATGCAGCAATTAGCTTCCGGCGAGAAGCGGGTGATCAAAACGTTTTTGCACGGTGAAATGCAGCAGCTCTCTATACAGGTAAAGGACTTTGTATTACAGCAAAAGGATTTCAGGCTTGTTCTATTACAGAATATCAATGCTGAGCTAGAGCAACAAGAAGTAGAAGCCTGGCAAAAACTGACCAGCGTACTGACCCACGAAATTATGAACTCGGTCACGCCGATTGCCTCTTTGAGTGCGGCGGTCAATGAGATGCTGAAGGATGCCGGGCAGATGGAGGGGCTTTCCGAGGGACAAAAAGAGGATGTTACTTCAAGCCTGGAGACGATCGAAAAACGGAGCAAAGGACTGATGCACTTTGTGGATACCTATAAAAACTTTTCCAGGGTACCTGTGCCCGAACTCACCGCCGTAGACATCGGCGCATTGATCGAGCGTATCGTGGGCTTGCTAGGGCCAGATCTTCATAAGGCGCACATCCGGCTGGAGTTTGACCCTCCTAAAAATACGGTATGGGTCAAAGCGGATCATGAGCTTTTCGAACAGGTGTTTATTAATCTCATAAAAAATGCCATCGAAGCCCTCGCCGGTAGCCAGGATGGGAAAGTCAGCATTAGAATTGTAAAACGTGGTGGCAAAGTCTACATTTCCGTTGCTGATAACGGGCCAGGAATACCAAGTGAAGTGGTGGAAAAAATGTTTATCCCTTTCTACACCACGAAAAAGAGCGGAACAGGGATCGGTTTAAGTTTTGCCCGGCAGATCATGAAATTACATAATGGCAATATCACCGTAAAAACCCAACCCGGTAATGGCGCTACGTTTACCCTTACTCTTTGACCGGGGTTATAGTTTTTCCCGGATCTCGCTGGCTTTTTCACGATATACCTTGCTGCTACCTAGTACTTTGAGCTGTTCCAAAGCTAAATCTTTGCTGCCCGATTTTAAGTAAGCCAGCGCCAGGTACCAGGCTGCATCATATTTTAGCGCCAGGTTGCCAGGGTCAACCTGTTGTAAGGTGGTAATGGCCAACTCGGTGCTATCTTGGGCAAGAGCAATATTCCCCAGTAATAAAATGGCCAAATCCCGGGCGGCAAAGTCCTCATTTCCACCTAGGTCGCGGAGTAAGGGTCCGGCAGTTTCCCAGTTACCTTGTTGATAGGCCTGGCCTGCTATTTGCCAAACGCTATCGATAACAGACGTGGCATCTCCAGCGGTATTTCTTTCCATGGAAACAAAATACAGCTCGAAATTACTTTCATATACCTTCTCCAGGTCCGTAGTCCTATTGTATCGATAAAGAGCTACGGCCAGCACACAAACGATTAAAAACAGGGCCGCCACTCTTAAATAAGCGCCCCACGTGATGGCTTTTCTTGCTGGTTTTTGACCCTCAAGATGATTTGATTTACTGTAAAACGACCTACGCTCCCTCTTAGCGTGTTCATGAAGGGCCATTCGTACCTTAAGCTCAGTCTTGAGCGCGGATCGGAGCTCATCATCCTGCCTACAGGCCTCTTCGAAAGCCTCCCGCTGGGTATCATCCATCTCGCTATCTAAATAGGACGATATGCGATCTGTGTATTCAGGTTTCATTATTAGCACTTTTATTCACCTGTAATTTATTTATCATCTTCCGCAGCTCCTCCATGCATCTGTATTTGGCCTGGCTCGCACTTTTACCGTTCTTATATCCCCTTCTTTTTGCTACTTCTTCGGGTTTGTATCCCCAATAGTCAAAGTCAAGGATAAGGTCTTTACAATTTTCCCCTAACCTATCCATTACTTCCATAACATCCTCTAGCTCGTCCTGCTCCATGATAGATTGAAGAAAGTCCTGTGATTTCACCGGTAAGTCTTCGGTAATGCTGTCGAGGTTCCTTCGCCACTCGTTTTTATGGTTCGTAATCCTGCGTAACTGATCAATGCACTTATTAGAAAAAATTTGGTAAAGGAGGGTCGATAATTTTGCCAGTTCGTCTTTGTACTCGTGCGATAATACTTTTTTAATAACCGCGTCAACCGCATCAATATAGGCATCCAAAATATCCGGTTGAGAAAGCAAGGGATGCTTCCGCGCCGCTTCATGCATATAGTTTTCACAAGAACGATATAAAGCCAATGAGCATTTTTCAAACCGGGCCCCTCCTGACCTCAGCCCTTCTATGATCACATTATCAGGATATACACGCAATTTTTAATATAAATAATTAATTAAAGGTACATGGGATAATTATAACCCAACACTACTTTGCCCAAATTTAAATAAGGTTTAAATTAACTGGTCAAAGTTGGCCAACATCCCCCTGTTACTCAACATAATAATAGGTAAATTCTCCAACGGTAATGACACGAAATTACAAAATAATATATGTACTGGTCATAGCACCGATGGCAGCCATAGGGCAAGTGCCGGATACTCTAAAGGCTTATGAAGCCTCCCAAAAAGCAGATGCACTCTACCAGGTCTCCAACCTGGACAGCGCCAAGTTTTGGTTTGACCGGTCGGCAGATCTTTGGGAAGAGGCTACTAAAGGTACACAAGATTCCTTGTTATGGGCCCGGGCATTAGACTGCCGGTATTATGCCGGTTTATGCGATTATATCATGGACCGCCTACCGGCGGCTGAAAAGAGTTTAGCACGTACACTAGCCCAGGTGTACGAAATATGGCCATCGAATCCAGTGCTGGAGGCGCAATATTACGAGTACCAAGGGCTGATCTTTATTAAGAAGAGAATGTTAGATTCAGCCTATTATTGTATCCACCAGGGCCTAGAACTAAAAAAGAAAGTGTTTGATGAGTTTGGCCTTCAATTGGCGGAAAATTATTCGATGCTTGGAGGCTTGGAAGTGCAAAGAGGGAATCGCGAAAACGCGCTGGAACTAAACCTAAAGGTGTTAGACATCCAATCTGCCCATTTACCTCCTTTTGACGCTGACTTTGCCAGGACATACAACAATCTCGGGTATGTCTACTCTGCTTTAGGGGCTACCGATTTTGCCTTAGAAAATTTCCTGCAAGCCGTGGAAACCCGCCGGCATAATGGCACTGACCAAGGGTACAAGTTTGCGCTGGTATTGGGAAACATAGGCAATATGTATAAGGAGATAGGCGATTACCAGCAAGCGCTGGCCTATCATTACAAGGAGCTCAACATAAAAAAAGCAACATTACCTTATAACCATCGCAGCCTGGCAAGGAACTACAATAACCTGGCAAAGACTAACTTCGAGCTGGGTGATTATGACCTCGCCTTGGAATATGCGTTAAAATCACTGGAGATCTTCGAAGTAACGCTCGAGGATCATGATGATATCCTGGTCGCGACACGAAATGAAGTAGGACGCGCGCTGGCAAAGAAGGATCGGTTTGAAGAAGCCCTTCCTTATTTTAACAAGAACATTCGTTTTGCGTCCACGTCAGGTGCGTTCGTAAAAGTGGCTCGCACACATAACTACATTGCCGAAGGCTATTTAGAGATGGATGACTATACCAAAGCATTGCACCATCACGAGGCTTCTTTGAATATCCTAATCGAAACTTATGATAATAAGAAGCACCCGGAAATCGCAGGTGGTTACTTAAGGATCGGTCAATTCTACCAAAGGATCGGGGAGACGAACAAATCACTGGAGAATCTACAAAAGGCATTGGTATTCAATCTCGCCAACTTTGATGCCTTAGACCCCTGGGACCACCCCCATAAAAAAGATACCGTGTTTGATCGGATGCTCTACCTGCAAGTACTTTCGGAAAAAGGGGAGATCCTGGGAAAGATCGGGAATAACGACAGAAAGCACCTTCATGCCGCTGATACTACCTGGCAGCTGGCGACCCGGCTTATCCACAACTTGAGGATCGACTATCATAATGAAAGCTCTAAACTCGAATTACTGGACAAAAGCAGGAAGGTGTATGAGAACCATTTGCATACCTTGTATCATCTATATGCACAAACCCAGGATCAACGCTACCTGGAACGGGCTTTCAACACCACTGAACAAACAAAGGCCACGCTTTTACACGAAGGGATCAAAGCAGTAAAAGCCAGGAACTTTGGCGGGGTGCCTAAAGAAGTGATACGCTTGGAACAAAACCTGCGCATAAAATTGGCCTATAACGAAAAACGCATTTTTGACATGGAAAACAGCCCGAAACCTGCCGATCCGCAAGACATCCTAGCCATAAAAGCGCGTTATTTTGACCATAAAGTGAGTTATGACTCCCTTATCCGGCTTTTAGAAGAAAAATACCCGGGGTATCATCACCTCAAATATAAAAAAGATGTCAACAGCACCAGTGATATCCAGGGCAGGTTAGCACCACGTACTGCTGTTGTGGAATACATGTTGACAGATTCGTTATTGTATATTTTCAAAATCACAAATTCCGACTTCAACATGGAACGGGTCATTTTACCTACAGGGTTTGAAAATGACCTCTTTGTCTTCATACAAGGATTAAGAGATCGAACCTCGGCCATTGCCTGGAGAGAAGATGAATACGCCCAGTACCGAAAAACCGCGTACAGCTTATACCAAACGCTACTGGCCCCGGTGTTAGGAAACGAGGGTGAAGTCGAAAAACTGATCATAGTACCGGATGGCATGCTGAGTTACCTGCCTTTTGAATGCCTGGTAACCGGCAATGACATGGCCAGCTCCTACCTCGTAAAAAACATAAACACCCGGTATGCCTATTCCGCTTCGTTAATGGTAGAAGAAGATCTTACGGATAAAGTTACAGCGGAGAATTTCATCGGCTTCGGTCCTCAATATAGCGAGGGATCTGTTTTTGCCTCCGCTCGCGGCCTGGAACTGCTAGACTCTGCCACACGCACTGCCCTCGCCCCTTTAAAGTTTAACCAAGAAGAGGTAAAGTACATTGCTGATTTGCTCAGTGGCCGCGCTATCACGGGTAGCCAAGTGTCGGAAAATACCTTCAGGGAGTTGGCCCCACGGGCAAAGATCCTGCACTTGGCCATGCATGCTTTAATACATGATGAAAACCCTAGGTACTCGGGTTTCTTGTTTTCCAGCGCTCAAAACAATATACCCGGTCAAGTAGACTCCATTCGCTATGAGAGCGATAACTTTTTACATGCTTTCGAGCTTTACAACATGCAGTTGAACTCTGAGCTGGCGGTACTTTCCGCTTGTGAAACAGGGTTTGGCAAATTGCAACGCGGAGAGGGGATCATGAGCCTTTCACGGGCTTTCCGGTATTCGGGCAGTCCGAACCTGGTGATGTCCCTATGGCAAGCAGATGACGAAGCCACATATGACCTGATGAAAGCATTTTATCGTGGCATCAACCAAGGACTCCCTAAAGATGAAGCCTTGAGAAAAGCCAAGATCAACTACCTGGACACCCATGACCGGACACACCCTTATTTTTGGGCTAATTTTGTGCTGATCGGGGATGACAAACCAGTGGGTGTGGACAGCGGTATGCCCACTTACTTTTGGTATGCCATTGCCGGGGTAGTATTCCTGCTTTTATTATTCATTTATTTGCAAAGAAGGCGGAGCAGCGAGCCAGCCGTATGAACACCGCTGGAATTCCCGGGTGGTAATCACAAGCAACGGCATGGCTAGTTTACAAACCAACTCGATTTAAAATCATTGTAGCCTAAGCTTAAAATGTGGCTTCAAATACCTTCAAGGTCTTTAAACGTGGTAGTAGCTTCCGTTCTACGACAAAGCAGATGCCGGCTCTCACAATGAGCCCTCTCACAACCACCGGCGGGGCATGATGGTCATTTTTTTAATCGAGTCCAGGTTGCCGGGTAGTGCCGTTTAGATAAGGCCATCGCTCACCCCTAAACTTCTAAAGGGGGACCAACCGCGCAATGGAGCGCGCCTTTAGGGATGAGGGGTGCGATGGATATGCCAAACTGAACGGCATGAGTTTACAAAGTGAGCTTGACTC
Organism: Fulvivirga sp.; assembly: GCA_028280565.1. GTDB lineage: Bacteria > Bacteroidota > Bacteroidia > Cytophagales > Cyclobacteriaceae > Fulvivirga. The sequence goes on along the minus strand of JANQLQ010000225.1, from coordinate 6,556 downwards.
AGCCTCGGAAAAAATCCTAGGCCAATCATAAAAATGGGAACCTGTTGAAAAAATGTTGATAACCCTGTGATTTTATGTGAATTAATGTTGATAATGCCTTGCTTTTAGACGTTTCTTCTTGTGCAAAAGTTGTGCAAAACAAAGCCGGCCAAAAATTGGTGCGCAAAGATATTCTAACGACATTAGTTAAACCAAGTGAGGGATAATCACTACAGGAGCGAAAGAGTTCCTAGGATGTATTGATCGATTCGTGAACTAAAAATGCAAGAATGATAACTTCGGTTACTATTTGAAAGGATTTAGGTCCCAGTCATTTTTAACTCATAGGGCAGTTTAGAGTAAAGGGGATTCGTCTTTTTTATTTTGAATTTTCGAGGGTTTTTTGAAAGGATCAGGGTTTCGGCTAATGATCTGAAACGGCTAAAGTCGCAAAGAAGGATTTTCGAGAGCTTGTGGTCGGCGTAAGTGGGCTGTGAGCTACCTAAGCAGTCATTCAATCCTTCTAGATTCCTGTGCCGTTGCTACGGCAATAGCTTAGGATGAAGTAGTGAAAACAGTAGCTTGGCATAAGAAATGGTACTGCTGTTTCTTGTGAAATGGGGATTTTCCTCTTTCAGGGGAAAGTTCCCATTTTTGTATTATGCCTGTACACTAAAAACATAACCGGGCGACCAAGAAATAAACAAAACCAACAACCACTACAATTTGTTTATTTCTCAAATGCTTAGTTTTGTGTGCACTAAAATTGTAACAGGCCATTAAAAAGTTCGATATCCCATCTTATTATCGCTCTTCTATCACCGGTAAGATAAAAGATGCAAGAAAGGTCCTAGATCCTAGAAAAAAGGATTTCACTCCCACTGAGTTAGATTTTGGACCTGTCCAGTTTTACATAGCCCGTCATTTCGGATTTTGCTATGGAGTAGAAAATGCCATCGAGATCAGTTACAAGGCGCTGGAAGAGAACCCAAGCAAACGGGTATTCCTTCTAAGCCAGATGATCCACAACCAAGAGGTGAACCGGGATCTTCAAAACCAAGGGATCCAATTTATCATGGATACCGACGGCACCCAGTTCGTGCCTTGGGAGGAGCTGACCGCCGATGATGTTGTTATCATACCCGCCTTTGGCACCACCATAGAAATCGAGAATAAATTAAACGCCATAGGCATACAGGTGGAGCAGTACAACACCACGTGCCCGTTTGTAGAAAAGGTATGGAAAAGAAGCGCCAAACTAGGGGACGAAAACCATACGATCATCATCCATGGAAAGCATAATCATGAAGAGACACGGGCTACTTTCTCACATAGTGCCAGCAAAGCCCCCAGCGTGATCGTTAAAAACATTGATGAAGCCCGCACACTGGGAAAGGTGATTAAAAAACAGCTTTCAAAAGAAGATTTTTACCAGTTCTTTGAAGGGAAATACTCTGAAGGTTTCGATCCGGATCGTCATTTTGACAAAGTAGGAGTCGTCAATCAAACCACGATGCTGGCCACCGAAACGCAGGAGATCGCCGATTACATCAAGCAGGTGATGGTAGACTTACATGATAAAGACTATAAAGCCCATTTTGCCGATACACGCGACACCCTGTGTTACGCCACGAATGATAACCAGGATGCTACGTATGGGTTACTGCAAGAAAAAGCTGACTTTGCCATTGTCGTAGGAGGCTACAATAGCTCTAATACTTCGCATATCGTAGAACTCTTATCACGTAAGTTCCCCACGTACTTTGTAAATTCCGCGGAAGAGATAAAATCAAACGAGGAGATCCATCATTATGATTATGATGCTAAGAAGATCATAAGATCTACCGGGTGGCTACCGCCCGGAGAGCGTGCAAAGATCGTCTTGACCAGTGGGGCTTCTTGTCCTGATACGCTGGTGGACGAAGTAATGTTAAAAATACTGGAATATTTCCCGGGCACACTTTCCGTGGAAGAGTTATTCGCACAAATGGATCTTAATGAGTAGAAGGTACGGGTTCTCATTTTCTTTCCCCGTAATAAAACGTAGATTACAGGCTTCATACGAGCCATGCTTAAAAGATTACCTTCTTTTTTTAATCTTTTGAAGGAGCTGAGCAATCACCAGAAGGAATACCTTCTTTTTATTACCTCTTTGGTAGTGGCAGGTGCCATTGGTACTGTAGCACTCGGCTTTTTCCTGAAGATATTAGAAGACCTGTATGGTCAAGGTCTCCGGCAGTTCGACGAATCTGTTTTTGAATTGATCTACACCTTGCGGTCTGAGCCATTCACAAGGATCGTCACTTTTATTACTCATTTGGGCGGTGCCGTGGCTTATTTCATTTTTATCCCTTTCATCGCACTGTGGTTGTACTACAAGGGTTATAACTGGAAGATCCCCCTTCAATCCATCATTGTATTATTTACCGCATTTTTACTTAATGTAGGGCTTAAATACTTTATTGCCCGGCCGCGGCCCGGTATTAACTTACGGCTGGTAGAAGCCTATTCATACAGTTTTCCAAGTGGGCATTCTATGAGCGCCATGGCCTTTTACGGTTTCCTGGTATATTTAGTGTTCAAATACACAAAAAGCAAGCGACGGAAAATCCTGGTTTCCATAGTATTAGTAGGCCTAGTCATAGCCATAGGCATCAGCCGCATCTACTTGGGTGTACATTATGCCACCGATGTAATGGCCGGGTTTGTAGTGGGATTATCATGGCTTATGATCTGCATCATGGCCATCCGTTCCATTGAATTTTATAGAAAAAGGACCCGGGTCTCAAACCCGGATGCCGATCACTAAAATATCATCGGTCTGTTCATTCCTGCCTCTCCAATTCTCGATGTTCTCCTTGATCTGCCGGTATTGGTTTTCCATGGGATTATCCTTTAGCGTGTATAACAACTCTCTAAAACGGGGATACATGAACTTTTTATCCTTCTCTCCTCCAAACTGATCCACTATGCCGTCGGTAAACAAGTAAAGCACATCATTGGCTTGAAGGGATACCTCGTGCTCTTTATACTCGCGTTGCTCTTCATAAAGCCTGCCACCTACAGGATAGTAGTCCCCTTTCAGGATGTTGAGCTCGCCACGGGTGAAATAATAAAGGGGCCGCTTCGCACCCGAAAAGGTTAATCTCTTCGTATGCCGGTCATACAAGCAGACGGCTACATCCATCCCGGCATCCGACTTAGAGGCTAGGTCCGTACTCCTGACACTGGATAGCACTCTTTTGTTTAATTCCTTCAATATTTCTCCCGGGGAGGTAATGTTCATCTCGTTGATGATATGATTAAGCAGCGAGTTGCCCATGACATTCAAGAAGGCTGCCGGCACACCGTGCCCGGTACAGTCTACCACCGCAATGACTACCTTGTCTTCATTTTCAGCAAACCAATAGAAATCCCCATTCACCACATCCCGGGCCTGCATGAAGACAAAGGCATCCATAAAAATATTTTTGAGCTTACCATTTTCAGGGAGGATGGCCTTTTGAATGTTCTTAGCATAAAATATGCTATCCATGATATCCCTGTTCTTCTGTATGATCTCGTTATTCTGCTGGCGAAGGATCTCGTTGGTCCGGCTTTTGTAAAGGTTTTTACGGTATTGAAGCAAAACGATGATCGCCACCAAGATCAAGATCCCTGCCAACCAATAGATGACAAGCCTATTTTTAGAAAGCCTTAGGTCCTTAATTTCTGACTCTTTTCGAAGCAGCTCTATTTCACCTTGTTTGGCCCGTATTTGATAGTTTTTTTCTACGGAAGCCAGTGCCTTCGCTTTATCCGAGTCGTAGATCACCTCCTGTATGGCTCCAAATTGTTCGTAAAACTCTAGAGCAGACTTATAATCGCCGAGCGCCTTGTAAACCATGGCCAACCCCTCGTAGCTTTCCATGAGTATAACTTTTGCATCGGTTAATTTCGCTTTCTCAATGCTAGAGTTGTACTTTTCAATGGCTCGTTCGTATTGACCCAGGGCCGCGTTCACTTTTGCAAAATCCCCCAAAAAGTGTGCTTTGTGTTGGTTGGCCTCAATATCGTCGATATAATTAGTCGCTAGTTCGTAATAGTATTTGGACGAGTCGTATTTTTCTTGTGCATAGAAGTTATCGGCTATGTTGCACAGGGAAATAAAAATACCCAAGGTATTGTTAAACCTCCTGTCAATCTCCAGTGCGCGTAAATAATACCTGTGCGCCTCTTCATAATCTTTGAACTGCTCATGGTACAATAGGCCCACGTTGCTGAGTGTAGAGGCCAGTGCCGTAGTATCTCCCCCCAGTTTTTCTTTGAGCCGGATCGAACGTTTAAAATAATCGATGGCTTCATCCCTGCGGCCCAGGTCTTTTAGAATTAGGCCTAAATTGTTGTAAACCCGGGAGAGCGAAAGAGAATCTTGTCTTCTTTTATAAAAGGCTTGTACCTCGTAAAAGTAACCTAAGGTCTTTTCTAGGTCACCTAATTCGTGGTATATGATCCCCAGGTAGTTGGCCGCCTCCGCGGCAAGCTTATCATACCCCGTGGCCTTCGCTAATTTTATGCCCTGGTCTGCGTAATCCAAGGCCTTCGCTATATCCGAATGCCGATGCAGCCTCGTGAGTTCGTAGAGGGCTTCTATCTTGAGGGAATCATTGGATGATGTTTCAAAAACGCGTAAGACACTGTCCATCTTTGCATTCTGAGCACACAGGATGGTGGCGTTGATCGTACAAAGAAGGAGAATCCCCGGCATCTCCTTAGACCAACTTTTTCTTGTCAAAGGCCCCATTCTACTTTGTTTGTTAGAATATATTCGTGTTATTTGTGCTAAATTAATTCAATTTATTCTTTTCCTTACGCATTAAGCAACATGCATATGAGCACTACACCGGTTTTTATATAAGAAGTTGGCCTTAAGAAGGTTAGCTTCTCTTTATCCAGCCTAATCTTTTTCCAATCTCAAAACCGGGACAATGCGTTTAAAAACATTTCTTAAAAGCTTTATTAAGGCTATTAAAGGCGAAGAAAAGAACTTCGTCGAAGGTAGTATCAACCGTGCAATATTCATGCTATCTATCCCTATGATCTTGGAAATGGTCATGGAATCTTTATTTGCCGTAGTAGATATCTTTTTCGTGGGTAAGGTAAGCGTAAATGCCGTAGCTACCGTGGCGCTTACCGAATCGGTTATTATGATCATCTATGCCATAGCCATTGGGTTGAGTATGTCCGCCACGGCGGTGGTAGCCAGGAGAGTAGGAGAAAACCAAAAGGATAAAGCCTCTGAAGCTGGCATGCAAGCAATACTTCTAGCTGTGGCTGTGTCCGTCCTCTTTAGTTTTATAGGTATCCTCTTTGCTAAGGATATTTTAAGACTCATGGGAGGTGAGGAGTCACTGATCGAAGAGGGCTATGGCTATACTAAGATCATGCTCGGTGGCAACATCACCATCATGCTTCTGTTCTTGATCAACGCCATCTTCAGGGGCGCGGGAGACGCTTCCATCGCTATGAGAGTATTGTGGATCGCTAACGGGCTCAATATCATTCTTGATCCTATATTTATTTTTGGCCTAGGGCCCATACCCGCTTTCGGGGTGGAGGGTGCCGCCATAGCTACCAATACAGGCCGTGGTATTGGTGTTATTATCCAGCTTTTGACACTTACGGGGTCTAAAGCTGTGATCCGGCTGGCTTGGCATCATGTAAAATTACAATGGGATGTAATCCGCAATCTGGTGAAGATATCGCTGGGTGGTATAGGTCAATACATGATCGGTACATTGAGCTGGCTTTTTTTGGTCAGGATCAGCGCGGTCTTTGGCAGTGAGGTGCTTGCTGGCTACGCAATCGCCTTCAGGATCATTATGTTCACGATTTTACCTTCTTGGGGGTTGGCTAATGCCGCGGCCACTTTAGTGGGACAAAACCTCGGTGCCCGGCAGCCGCTACGCGCAGAGCAGTCGGTTTGGAAGTGCGCATTTTACAATATGCTTTTCCTTGCAGCCATCTCCTTGGTGTTTGGGATATGGGCCGAAGAGTTTGTACGTCTCTTCTCTACCCAACCCGAGGTGATAAAGTACGGGTCCATGGCACTGCGTGTGATTTGCTGTGGGTATATATTCTTTGCATACGGGATGGTAATTGGCCAGTCTTTCAACGGTGCCGGGGATACTAAAACCCCTACAGTGATCAATTTCTTTTGCTTTTGGATGTTCGAGGTGCCCTTAGCCTGGATACTGTCAAGGACATTTGAATTCGGCCCGTTAGGAATATTTTTGGCTATCGCCATCGCCGTGGCATTATACGCGGTGGTAAGCATCGTAATATTCCGCCAAGGGCGCTGGAAGACAACACAGGTGTAGGTTGGATTGAATAGGCAAGTGGCAGTAGGACATCATTGAAAATTCAAGTGGCGTATGGAGGGGAGACCTCCAGGAACAGTGCGGCCCATTTGAGGCTTGTGGGGAAGCGGCCTATAGGGGCTGGGCAGTGCGTTTTGCGAGGAAAATGGGCTTGGTTCCTGGCGCCCTTTTCTTTTGTTTCGTTTTCTTTTGGGCGCGCAAAAGAAAATGAAAACTGG
>JANQLQ010000218.1 GCA_028280565.1 Fulvivirga sp. | reverse complement strand
AAAATGGGCTTTGTTGCTGGCGCCCTTTTCTTTTGTTTCGTTTTCTTTTGGGCGCGCAAAAGAAAATGAAAACTGGACTTAGAACCACAAAATCCCGCGTATACTGTTCATTCCGAGGTGCCCATTACCCGAAACATTTTTTAAATGTAGCCTAACTTAGAAAAATGAAACGTTTTCCTGCCCAATCCAATTTCCAAGTACGCCCTTTTATTTGATCATAGGGCACAAACGAGAACGCCCGGATTACAAATCCTATTGCCTCGATAAGTGCGCATTACGCTACGCTAAATGCGCACTAGTTGAGGGTTAAACAACCTTGAGATCAATTTTCTCCGGACACCACTAGTTCTTGATTTGATATTTTATGCAAGCATTAACAGGCCCTGTCTTTATGACCTGGTACGTAGTTAGCTGTAGGCCTTCTTCTTCTCAAAGAGGGTAGGCAAGAATTGGAAACCTGCTAAGAGGGGATGATCCTTATGCCTGCCTTTTGATGCAGTATCTATTCCTACGAAGCTGGGGTCAGAAGTGCCATTGTACGAGTTAAAATCTACAAAATCAAAGTACACCGGGTTATCTTTGCTGTTGAACCTGAGCCGTGTGGCCCCACTAGGATCGTCTACCTCTACGACAATGTTTAGCCCGGCATGACAGCCGTCCAGTATCAATCTATACCCTGTTAAGAAAGGAACCTCATCAAATTGAAAATAACCACTCCCATCCGTTTCCACGCAGGCTACTTCTTCACCAAAAGGGTCTTGCAAAACGACAGGGTGACCAAAAGGGTCTTCAGTAAACGCTATCTCCCCGCAAATCTTCGAGTGCCGCTGGTCATAGGCCTGCTGGTAAGCTAACAGGTCATTAAACCGGAATATCTCCTTCCTGTTTTTGTTATTCATCCGATCCACAACGTCGCCCTGCTTGTCGGTAACCCATAGGTCAATCGTTATTTGTGCGTCGGTTTCTTGTAACAAAAAAGCATACCTACCGCCAGCGGGTAGTTCCCGGAATTCAAACTGTCCCTCCACATTAGTGGTGGACCTATCTAAAACATTACCTATGTCGTCTATTACAAATATCACTTGATCCTTCATAGGAATGTCGTTGAGTTTTAGAGCACCATAGATTACAGCGTCTTCTTCGACCAGCGTATAAACCCCATCCTGGTAGTCTTCCAGTGGACGATACTTAAAGATCTCTTGGCGGTTGCTACTGCTGAACCTCGAAAGGATATTGCCTTGCTTGTCCAATACGGCTACGTCAACGTTAAATTCGCCTTCGTGCTGCTCAAGTACAAACGAATATTGACCTTTGACCGGCAGCCGCCTGAAAGTGAATTTTCCTGCCTTATCTGTATAGGCGGCTCCAAGTATTTTGCCACTTTCATCAATCAACAGCACTTTTTGATCCCCTAATGCGATCCGGCCCATGGCTAACGACCCCGAAATGGTAGCATCATTAACAGGAAGGGCATATACCCCCGTTTCGTATTCTTCTAACTTCCTGTACTTAAAGATCTCTTTGGAAGTAGTACTGTTAAAGCGTTGCCGGATGTTCCCCAAACGATCGGTGATACTTACTTTCACCGCTAACGGAACGTCACGTGATTGGAGAACGAAGGCGTACCTCTCACGAGCGGGAAGCTTCTTGAAGCTAAACGTTCCCTGGGCGTCGGCCTGTGTAGCTGCTACAATTCGCCCGTCCTGGTCCACTAACAACACTTTTTCATAGGCCGAAGCAACACCATTGTTCAATAGCTGGCCGGAGATAGTAGCATCTTCTACTTCCAATGTCCACACCCCAGATTCATAGTCTTCCAGCGTGCGATACTGGAACACGCCGGGCTGTGCTATCTTGGTTATTTTTCCAAACAACTGTCCTTTTAGGTTGAACAACGAAACGTCAATATCCAAGTCTTGATTTTTAGTAGCCAAAACGAATGAATATTGTCCCCCGGCAGGCAACTGGCGGAAGTTGAACCTACCCGTGTTATCCGTAACCGTAGAGCTGATCACCTCCCCCATTTTGTCTACTAAAAGCACTTTTTTGTTTCCTACCGCAAGCCTGTCACTGGCCAGCTGCCCTTCAATATCCGCGTCTTGGGCCAAGATAAACTCTGTATTGCTCTCCGAGAAATTAAGTTGCTCATAGGTAAAAGGCTGTTTTAAGAGGGCAAGCTCGGTGTCGAATTGCTCAAATGTGGAAACCTCGGTGAAGTAACCCGGCATTTCTTCGAAGGAGTACGGCAGCTTGAGTTCAAAACGGTAAGGTTCGTCACAGCAATTGTCCTTCCTATTGGAGGATAAGAAACCGGTAGTATGGTCTTCGTCCAAGCTAAAGTAGTGGTCATCAGCACCAGAATTGATTGGCTTTCCTAAATTGTATACTTTGCCCTGGCCGTCGCCCCAATCCACCTTGACCAAAAACACATCCAATTCACCGAGACCCCCATGCCCATTAGAACTTATGAACAGGTACCCTGTAGTGGTGTCAAAAAATGGTGTGACTTCGTCTTTTTCTGTATTCACCCCAAGGCCCAGGTTGATAGGGCGCTGAAATTCACCGTTCTCTACTTTTGACACCCAGATATCGTATCCGCCAAAACCACCGGGACGATTAGAAGCAAAAAAGAAAAGAGTCTCACCTTCCGTGGTGACCACAAGTTGCGGATTTTTTGTTGAAGCGCCGGGGTGGTTGATCCTTGACGTCACTTTTTGAGGGGCTGACCATCCTTTGGAACGCCTGGTGACCTGGTATACCTGGCACTCATTTTTGCCTCCAAATTGATCACAGGCAGAAAAGTAAAGCTGTGTTGGGGAAAGTCCTTTCGCCGCGCTTCCTATGTTTTTACTGATATCAGGCAGTTGGATATCAAGCTTTGACACCTTGCTTCCTTTTATATTATAAAGCCTGCTGACCTGGATAGAGTCCATAACAGCCACAAGGCTTTCCGTTACCTCTATTTTCTTATTGTATTTGACCGGTGCTACACCCGTGATCAAGATGCCTTGATCTCCCCAATAGGAAGCTGACAGCATGTTTTTACTATTGAATCCCCGGACCTTCCAGGAGTCTACGGAGGCGTTGCCTAGTTTTTTGTCAATCTTAGAGGCCAGCTCTAGTTGCTTGATTTCCTTGTATACCTCGCGGGATTCTTTATCGAACCGATCGGCAAAATTATCGGTAAAATAATTGAAGGCGGCCTTAGACCGGCCGTATTCTTCCAGCGCTTTGTATACAAATCCCAGCCTGTAGTGGACGAGTGGCCATGCTCCAGGGTTCGTTTTTACTACTTGCTCCAGTACATCGGCAGCGGGCCGGTATTGACGAAGTCGGTAATAAGCCTCCCCCATTTTCACTTTATCCCCGTCCGTCAGTTCTCCTTCATCACGTAGTTTTTGAAAGTGCTCTAGCGCTGCACTATGCCTTTGTTCTTCTATAAGCTTATCGGCCAGTTGTCTCATTTCTTGTGGCCCGGGCTCTTCCACCACATCCCGGAGCGGCCGGATATGCTGTGCATGGCCCAAGTATCCCAAAAGGAGGAATAAAATAACCGGGATTTGCTTTTTCATAGTTTTGGCCTGATGTTGGACCGTATCCTGGCCCGGGTTTTATACCTTCTTTTGATGAGATATGTAATACTTAGCTCTGCACCGCCGTTCCTAGTGGTTTCAGAGATGTTCGAAAGCAATAGATCATAGCTGGCACCTACCGTCAGGTTGGAATATTCAAATTGAACTGTCCCGATCAAGGCGTCCAGGTTCCTGACCCATGCCCCTACAGAGAGGTACCCGCTTTTCTGCAACACGAACTCCAATGACGTACCCGGGCTGATCGTATGTAAGCCGGCCTGGTAAAAATACAGTACCGTTGGCGCCAAGTTGACCCTGGCGTGGATCGGAAACCTGGAAGAGGCATGCGCTATGTACCTCCTGCTCAATTCGTTCTCACGGCTTACGAACTCCCTATTGGGTTCGGTTAGATGATACGTAGAGAGCCCTGCAATGAACGAGGTGCCATCTCTCAAAAATTTATACCACATCACCCCAGCGCTAAAATCAAGCACCGTAGCATTTTCCGAAGGGATCATCTCCCCATTGCTTAAACCGGCATCAAAACCAATGCCTTGCACCCACTGGTTCTGGGAGCTTAACCCGGAAAGATCGAGATTTGTATTGTCCACCCCTACCTGCATGCCAAAGGCTAGGAATTCGTTTCTTAACCTGCCGTAGGCGTTATGATACGCAAAAGAAAGGTGAGACCGGGTATTGCGTAACGCTTTACCTGCCTGGTCGTGCAATAAGGTCATGCCTATCCCTGCATAATCTGGGTTACGGTCATTTTCCAGCAGGGACATATCACCGGCGAGCGCTACGGTCTGGATATCATCAAAATCGTTAAAGTACTCTTTGTAATTCATACTGGCCCGTACGTATCCGTAGGCCGTGCCGGTAAAAGCCGGGTTAACGAGCAAAGGTGTATTATAAAATTGCGAAAAGAAGGGGTCTTGCGATAGGGTTATTGAAGAATACAACAAAAGTGTAACTGTAAACAATATCCTCATCACCTTACCAATTGAATTGACCCTTTCCTCCTGATCCTATTTCCTGATACGGTTTCAGCTTGTACGTAGTACACGTAGCTATCCATGCCTTGCTCTACCCCATTGAAGGTACCGTCCCATCCTTCTTCTTGGTTCGTAGTAGAAAACATTTCACGCCCGGTGCGATCAAAAATGCGAAATTCAAACTTGCTGATCCCTAGTGTATTCACATAAAGTATATCATTCATTTGATCTCCGTTAGGCGAAAACAGGTCCGGGATAAATACTTCGAAGTTATCACTTACATCGACTAAGACTTCCGCCGTTGCTTCACATTCAAACTCATTGGCGCCGGTTACCCTGTATTGTGTACTCTCCATAGGAGAAGCCACCGGTGAACTGCTGGTAGGGTCGTCTAAGCCGGTAGGAGGCGCCCATTGATAAGTGCTGGCACCGCTGGCAAAAAGCTCTACCTCTTCGTTGGCGAAGATGGTGGTATCTCCTGAAACTTCTAAGGTAGGCAGGGGATTTACAATTACATTCACAGTAACGGACCGACTCACACAGTTATCATTCGTTATATCCACTGTGTATAGGGTGGTTTCCAACGGGCTGGCCAAAGGGCCAGGCAAAGACGGATCGCTTAATCCCGTAGCGGGCTGCCATTGATAGCGGTCGCCCCCTACAGCTTCTAGCTGGGTTTGTTCTCCTAAACATATTTCCACTTCATCACGGGTCACCCCGGGAGACGGGAAGACATTGAGTACAAGATCGTCAGTATTAGTGGTGCAACTTCCATTTTCCACGGACCATCTTAAAATCGTTTGTCCCGGGCGAAGACCCGTGACTTGGGTGGAAGGCTCTTGGTCATTTTGAACGGTGCCATCTCCACTCACAATCGTCCATCTTCCTGTACCTGTTGTAGGGGGTTGAGCATTCAAAGAGGCGATGGTTTCCCCATTACACACATACAGGTCATCTCCTGCGAAAGCTTCACTGGGCTCTTGGAAGACTGTAATGGTTACTTCATCTTCCGTACCTTCACAGGTATTACCGGGGATGCTATATTTTAGCACGTTAACCCCTATGGAGAGATCTCTTGCGGCAGATTGTGCATTGAATTCGTCAAGGATCGTGGCGTCGCCGGAAACTATTGTCCATTGCCCTCCTTGCCCTGAGCCCGCTAAGTTTATGCTGGTGGTTCCGCACAGTTCCACATCCGGCCCGGCATCCGCAACATCCGGGGCCACATCATTTTGCAGGGTAACCTCTTGGATGTTCACACCGCATTGATTGGTAACCGTCCATCTCAAGGTTACGTCTTCGCCGGGCACCAGGTCGTTGACCCTGGTGTTAGGATCCGTAGCGTCTGCTAATGTGGCACTACCCGAGACCAGGGTCCATTGTCCTTCACCGACTGCCGGCGCTGCCGCAGACAACTGGGTGGAGGCTTGGTTGCAAAGTTGCACCGAGGGTTCCGTCAAAGCCGGGGCAGGCGATTCTCCTACCTGGATGCGAAGTTCGTCACTGTTTTCTACACAGGCTCCATTACGCACCGTCCAGGCAAGGGTAACTTCTGTGCCCGGTAACAGATCTTCTACGGTGGTTTGTGGTGAGCTGCTGTTTACAATCCTACCTACTCCATCCATGAGTGTCCATTCCCCGGTACCACTTACCGGCGGTGCAGCCGAGATGGTGGTGCTTACCTGGTCGCAAACAAGCTTATCTGCTTCTGCGATTGCATCTGAGGGAGCGGAAAATACCTCTACCACCATATCAACAGGGGTGCCAATGCAGGCACCATTGTTCACCTGCCAACTGAAAACGTTCGTACCTGTGTTTAAACCTGTCGCTGATGAATTAGGATCGTTCGGATCATCAATTACGATACCAGCGGAATTAGTATTCCAGGCACCTACACCTATTGTCGGATCCACTGCCAACAGTGCAGTAACAGTTTCATCACAAAGCTGTTGATCACTCCCAACTTGTGCCACAGAAGGGAGTTGGGATATTTCTACGTTTTGAGAGCTGCTGGGTAGGCTAGCACACCTGGCCCCATCACCATCCACAGTCCTAACATTGTAACTACCACTTTCATCAAACCTGTCCAGTATAATATTTTGAGAGATCTCACCGGGCAGGGGCGTGTTGTCTTTAAGCCATATGTAAGTACCTGCATCGGGCGCTGATTGGTCAGAGGTCAGCTCTACCTGGCTTCCGTCAGCACAAATGAAGTTGCCTGAGGTACTGATGGTCGGTGTAGGTGGCAAAGATTCTATGGTTATAGTAACAAGATCACTGGATTCACTATTGCAACGCTGGGCACTTAGCAGGATAACAGAATAGTCTCCACTTTCACTGGGATCACTTATGGTTATCGAACGACTATTAAAAGACTGTGGCAACCCATTCTTAGACCACAGGTAACTGCCATTTAAAGGCGCCTCGCTAGCGGTCAGCGTCAAAAGATTCCCTGAGCAACTAAGTGTGACCGGCGCATTTATCGACGGTTTACTAGGAGGTGTCTCGATCGTCACTATTTCTACCGGGCTCAAATCGCTCTCGCAATTCGTGGTTATATCAATAGCTTGTAATTGGTATGTCCCACTTGTTGTTGCACCTACTAAGACTAAGTTCCCGATGACACCAGTAAGTGGATTCCCGTCTTTATACCAACGGTATGTATAATTTGCATTAGGACTAACAATGGATAATATCACACTGGTCCCCGTACACACCGAGCTACCAGAACTGGAAATAGCCGGGGCAGGGGGTATATCAGCAACAAAAATCTCTACATCATCTATGCCTGTACCTGTTGTCCACGTGAATATATTCGAACCACGGTTCAAGTTAGTCACTTGGGAAGTAGGTGATGAAGGGTCAACAATGATAACACCCGGACTCAAGGTCGACCAGGTGCCAGGTCCCGTTAGAGCATCGAGGCGGGTGGAAGTTACGTCACATAGGATTTGGTCGTTCCCCGCATCACTAAGAAAGGTGGTCGGAATATCTTCAAATGTTGCATCGCAAGATACCTTTTTCGGGGCCGTTTTACCCGTGGCTTCCTTGGAGAACCCTAAATTCGTTGCAAGAAGATACAGCACACAAAACTTGAAACACAAAAACCGAGGATAACCCGACATTACTGAAAAGTAACTGACAAAAAATAAATACAGCCTATATTGTCAACAAAACCAATTAAGGTACAAACTTCACATAAAAATACAATATGGCACAAATTAACGATTCACGGCATATTGTAGTGATACTATATCGTTCTCAAGCTTTTTAAATATACCCGGTAGCTTTAATCACTACGCGTATAACTCTACTCACAACCAGTGAGTAATACTTAGAAAAGTAAAAATATATTTTTTTTAATTATATCGGAAGCAAAACAGGAAGGTGTTTGCATGCGCTTTTGACAAAAACCATCAATTTTTTCCAAAAATAGACAAAAATTGACCTTTTACACTGGCAACCGAACTAAAAGAGAGATCCTAACCTTGCAGATTTCAATGCCGGGATTGAACAAATTTAACGAGTGGAGGGATGTACAACAGGCAAGGTCATTATTTTATAGGCAGGCGTTGGAGTTGCACTGGGACATTTCGAAAAATGGAAACAAAATGTGTTTTAGTCAATACCTACAAGAACGGGTTGAATATTGCTGTACCCCCTTTCAGGATGTAAGTAAGCAGGGCTGCACCTGGGGATACAGGCCAGGGCAGCCCTAGGTAACCAATCAACGCAAGTTAGGGTTGAGGGGTCAGCCTCAAGTAAGGTTTTACCTCCTCGAAACCTTTAGGGAACAATTCGGTCGCTTCCTCATTGGAAATTGACGGCAGGATCACACAATCTTCCCCCTGCTGCCAATTCACTGGAGTGGCGAGCTTTTGGTAGGTCGTGAGTTGCAACGAATCGATGACCCTTAATATTTCATTAAAATTCCTGCCTGTGGAAGCAGGATAAGTGATCATAAGTTTGATCTTCTTATCCGGACCGATGACATAAACAGACCTTACTGTCATTTTATCATCGGCCCTCGGATGGATCATATCATAAAGTAAAGCTACATACCTAGTGTCATCTGCAATAATGGGAAAGTTGACACTGGTATTTTGTGTTTCATTGATGTCGTTGATCCAGCCCCGGTGAGATTCTAATCCATCTACGCTCAAGGCTATTACCTTTACGTTTCTTTTTTCAAACTGATCTTTCATCCGTGCGGTGGCCCCAAGTTCCGTCGTGCAGACAGGAGTGTAATCTGCCGGGTGCGAAAAAAGTACTCCCCAGCTATCTCCTAGCCATTGGTGAAAATTGATCTCACCTGCCGTGGACATAGCTGTGAAGTTGGGGGCCTGGTCTCCCAATCGAAGTGTTGTCATTGTAAAAACAAATTTTAGTTAATTAAAAGGTTCTTTAGCCTATCACCCTGAACGTGATACTGCTAACAAAGTAAACGATGCATAAAATAAATTGTCGAAAGAACCGGGTTGACAAAAGGTATACAAGGAGGAATGGCGTTTGAAAGGTTAAAAAAGGTAAAACTTAGCCCAATGAGCCGCTTAAGGTTAATATGATTAAGCCCGGAAGCGGGAAAATGGTATTCCTTGCTCCCTACATCTCATTCTCAACTCTTTGTTTTAGGTAAAAGAGGTGGCTTCAAACTCTGGCGACTACCTCTCCCAGGTTATCTTCTTCTGCCAGTCCCATCTTTCTTTTCATCCGGTAGCGAGCCATTTTGATGCTATTCGGATCCACCCCTAGGATCTCCGCAGACTCTTTAAGGCTCAAGTTCATCTTCAGCAGCGCACAATGCCTAAGATCGCCGGGAGTAAGCGAAGGATAGGTTTCTTTTATTTTATCAAAGAATTCCTTGTGCACGTTGCCGAAGTACTTTTTGAAGTCGTTCCAATCCTTCTCTGTAGAACGATTGATCGTAATGGCCTTAAGCAATTGACTAAAAGCCCCGGGGGCTTCTCCATTCAGCTTTTTCTTGCAGTTTTTGATGACTTCCTCTAGCTCTTCTAAGAACCGGTTCTTTTGGATCATGTTTAAGGTAAAATCCGCCAACTCACGTTCCCGTAGCTCCAGTTTTTGTGAAATTCCCCTTCGCAAAAGTTCGCTGTTTTCAAGTGCCAGCTTGTTTCTCCGATTACGTGTATCATAATATTTCCAGCCTATGAAAAGGAGGAAAAAGAGTAAGAAGAGGACGATCACAATGAATATGATCCTTAGTTGGCTCATTTGTAATTGCTGGTTCAAGGCAACGATCTCATTGTCTTTTTCGATGGTTTCCAGCCGTACCCTAAGATTAGCATAGCGCCGTTCTGTGGATGCGTTGATCAGTGAGTCTGAATGTAATTTCTGTAGCCTGAAGTAGTAAAGAGCGCTATCGTAAGCGTGATTACTTTCCAGTACTTCGGACAGCAAAAGGTAAGCATCTCTCAGCATTTCCATCTCCCGGATCACCTGGGCAGTTTTTATGACCTCTCGTAGCATAGCTTCGGCCTGGCCATAGTTCTCTTGAGATTGGTAAATCTTTGCCAACTCAAAATTCAAGTAAGTTCCTAAGCGTTTGAAAGCGCCTGACCTTTTCAAAGACTCTTTTCCTGCATTAAGATGGGCGATAGCCGAATCGGGCAGCATAAGTGCGTTAAAAACGGCGGCCAGGTTAGCGTGGGCATAGGTTTTACCTAAATCGTTGTTGGCGGCTTGGTAATGCTCCAGTGACTTGTAATAGTAGAACTTGGCGCTGTCGTTCCGCCCTGTATAGGCATAGATACCCGCTAGCGAATGGTACCCATCACCGATCTTCAGGGGGTCTTTTTGGGTCAGTTCATGTTGCAAGTTCTTTCGCGAAAATATCATGGCCTGGTCTTGGTCGCCCAGCTTGTTGTAAACATTAGCCATGTAACGATAGATGCTGGGCAGCTGGTCAAGGTCATGTTGTATCGCCAGGGTGTAAGCCTGCCGAAAATATGACAGCCCATCGGTAAAATGTCCACGTCGGGCAAGTTGTGACCCCAGGTCGTTAAGCGCGTCGACCAGTCTCCCGGGGTCGTTCATCTCACGGAAATACGTTACGGCTTCTTGGTAGTATTCTTTGGCTTTACTTTCCAAACCAATATTAAAATTGGATTTACCGGCAGCCATGAGTAGGTACCCGTGTATCCCTTTGGGGTGCTTTACGGGGATGTCGCTGTCTATTGCGGCAAATTTTTTAAGGGCTAGGGTATCTTCATTTCTCTTGGCATGGAGAATGACCTGGTTGGCCAAAGCTGATCCCAAGCCTTCGGAATAGTTAATGCCTATCGACAGCTTTTCAGCTTCTTCTGCAGCACGAAAAGAACGGGGCACATCGGTGTATCTTTTGCTAAAAGAGTAATGGTTCAGCGAATCTACCTTTGCCATCTTTTCCTGCAAGGGCTGAAAGAGTAAAAAAAAGCAAAGAATATGCTGCATGCTATCCGTCAGTTTAAATTGAGTGGATGTGCTCCCCTAAATCTTCAGTTTCATTTAGCCTTAGCTTCTTTTTCATCCTGTAGCGGGCCATTTTCACACTATTCGGGTCTACGCCAAGTATTTTCGCCGATTCTTTATGACCCATATTCATTTTGATCAGCGCACAATGACGCAGGTCTCCGGGCGAAAGGACCGGGTACCGGCGTTTAAGTTTATCAAAAAACTCGGAGTGAACACTTCCAAAATACTTATTGAAATCATCCCATTCTTTTTCGTTGGATCTATTCAGTTCGAGGGCTTTTTGCAACTTGCTCCAAGTGTTGATCGTCCTCCCATTCGTTTCCCTCTTGGCTGTCTTAATGATCGTATCCAGTTCGTCAAGGAATTGATTCTTTTTCACCATGACCAGCGTGGTATCTGCCAATTCTTTTTCCTTTTGGCCAAGCTCATTTTGTATATTTTTTCTTTTTAGTTCACTGTTATTCAGTTCCAACGTCTTACGGCGATTTTTACTCCTGAGGTAAAGGATGAGAATACCGGAAGCAATCACTACTAACAGGCTGAAGGAGATCATGGTCACCAGCTTCAGCCGGTCCAGGTTTGACCTTGCCCAAAGCTGATCAATGATCATTTGCTTTTCCATGGTTTCCAGCTTCACCCTGAATGCGGCTAGGTCCCTTTCCTTGATACGCTTAAATACAGAATCCTTCTCAGCGAGATAGATCTCATGGTATAAAAGGGCACTGTCCAGCCGGCCTTCTTCTTTTGCCAATTGGTACAAAAATTTATAAAGATCCCTCCTATTTCTATGGGAGTGGCTATTATGTGCCTTATCCCTGAATCGAATGGCGTAGTAATAGGCACTGTCCCTGGAGCTTTTTGAATAGTGATATTTGGCCAGTTGAAGGTCGAACGTGTACAGGTGTGAAGGATGCCGAGCTTTCATTAAGGCAATGACCCTATCGGTGTAGAGTTTCCCAGAGTCATACTGCTCAAGTTCATAATAGCTTTCGGCAATATTGGACAGGGTGGCCACATTTTTTAAAAAATGGTCGCTTCTATGAGCGTAGGCCTTCCTGAAATAAAAAAGTGCGCTGTCATAATTAGATTGGTCAAAATGTATATTGCCCAATACGTAATATGCTCTCATGGTGAGATCATTGAGTTGCTCGTTGTAGGCAATTTGTAACGTACGTATGGCTAATTGCTTCGAATCTTTGAACGAGCCATAGTCTAAATGAAGTTCAGTGAGCCTGGAAAACACTTTTCTGAGTTCATCATGATAGCTCAACCGAAGCGAGCGCTGGTAAGCTTTCTCAAGGCAATCTATCGCTTTGTGGTAATTCTTAGCTTCCATATACAATTCACCGAGGCCTATCATTGCTGCCAGCCATAATTTGTCATCCTTGCCCGGACCAGGCCATCCTAATACTTGTTCATAAAAAGAGGTAGCCGTTTCCGGGTCATTGTTTTCACGATAGAGATGCGCTAACTTAAGTTTAACATCAAGCAGGATACGGCGGTCTAGCAAGGTGCTGTCCTGGTGGGCTCCTAAAAGATAAGCTAGGGCTTCGTCTCGCTTTTTCAGCCCTATCATAATTTGCCCCAAGTAATAACGGCACAGGGCAACCACTTTAAGATCATTTTTTACTAGGGCGGTGTTTAAAAGCCCTTTTGCATAGTTTTCAGCTCGCTCATAATGGCCGGAGTCTATGAGTTCGGTAATGACTTTAAATGATCCTTGGTTTGATGACTGGGAGATGGCTGGAATGGCGGTTAACACGACCATAACTCCTAGCAGGATATACCGTTTTAGGGTAAACTTTCTCTTGTAAACCTCGAAATTGAAATTACTCCACATGGCACTGGTTATCACTGAAAGTGCGACGTCCCGGATAATCCTTCAGCCTAGGTTATTTCCAGTCGTCAGTGTTATGTATACCTATTACTATACGTTTAACAGGAATTTAGGGCGCAAAAAAGAGCCCATGTATACTATTTGTATACGAGAAAATTAGGTGAGAAGCCTGTCATTTTTCACTTTGTCGGAATTCCTTTGTACATTTTAAATGCAGGATCAGTACATGTTCAAACACCTAAATTCCCCCGGCTAAACCGTCATTTATGATTCTCTTTCATGTATACCTGGTGTAGATCTATTTTGCTTTGAACCGAACAGATTGAGCCGTAAAATGGTAAGACACTCTTCACCTTTAAAATTAACAAACCATGAAGAATAGACTGGTCTTTATCTTCTTTTTAGTCCAATCCGTAAGTATGGGACAAAAAATCGAATATCCATCATTAGGTTTAGCTTTTTCTGTGCCCAAAGACTTCTATGGGGAGGAAACCGCCTATGGCTACTCTATGGTGGACAATGCGAATCATAGGTACTTGGTGATCAAGCCTCATGCAGCAAAAAGCATCGATGCCTTGGAAAGGCACCTGCACCAAAGCCAGGTCAAAATAAGCGGTTATACTTTTCATTTCAACCGGTCGAGGGAGAATATAGGCCAGGATGTTTTCGGAAAATCGTTCAGTGCTTTTCCTGACCAAGGCCAAGGTGTTAATTTAAACGGGTATGCCATTATCGTGATGAGTGATAAGGGGCAAGGGATCAGTGTAATCTCCTTAACCCCGCAATCGCGGCCAGGGGCTTCACCTAAGGATTTAGCCCTGTCCCTATATCGCTCCATCACATTTTCTACTCCCGAACGGGACAAAAAACTGGCCGAATGGACTAAAAAGCTTGAAAACAAATACCTCATCGCGATCTCAAGTCATTATATTGGGTACCCTACAAGTGAATTTAGTAGTGGCGGTGATACACAAACAGAGATCTGGCTGTGCGGCAACCAATTGGGTCATTTTAAATTCAGGAGTTCATGGAGCGGCAGTTCGTCTTCCGGCTTTACAGGCTACAGTACGGATTCTAACGAAATCTACGGGGAATGGAGTCTTTTCTATAACCTTCAACGTAAGCCGGTACTTCGGATCATGGATGATAAAGGCAATGTCGTGCAGTTTGTAGTGTATTATGACGGGCAAAAGCTTAGCTTGAACGGTGCCAAGTTCTCGATCAGTGATCATCGCTGCCAATGATATGGTGTCATTTTCTTGATCCTAGGATCTGCTTATAATACTTAGGGTAAGATCCTGTAAAGGGCTCTTAATAGCAATCCCGGTCACTTAAATTTTCATTAGTTATTAGGATTTTCCAGCCTGTAAAAACTGGTGGGCTTGCCCTCTATCTCGCTATCTTCAATATGCCGCATATTGAGGCGTTCACACATCTTCCGTGACCGCTCATGCGGTGTATCCGTACTTGCCGAAAGGTACCTGTAGCCCAGGTGACTGAAGGCGTAATCAATTACAATGCGGGCGGCTTCGGTAGCATATCCCAACCCGGCATACTGGGGACGGATAGCATACAATAACTCGGGTTGGTGCTGATCAAAGAAATACCATAAACCGGCATACCCAATAGTTTCATGGTCATCTTTCTTAATAACCTTCCAAATACCCCACGCGTGCTCTTCGAAATACTTGGTGTTGTTTTCCAGGATCTCCTTCACGGTCTCTTCCGCAATGATAATATCATCCCATAAATACTTGCGCACGTATGGGTTGATGTTGATCTCATAAAATTCCTGCTGATCTTTGGTCTCCCAAGGGGTTAAGATAAGTCTGCCTGTTTTCAATAGGGTTCCCATACTCGTAAACTTACTCATATCCCGGCAAGACAAGGCGTTGGAATTATCATTACAGGAATGTGTGTGCTTTTTACAGGTAACCTGGTAATGCTACCCACCACTAGAAGGGGAATTTATCCATACCGGCAGGCAAGTAGCGGTTTTGCCTACCGGTATTTCTATGTCATGCGTTAGGTTGTGGCGTTAGCCTGAGGTAAGGTTTCACTTCCTTAAATCCTTTTGGAAATAATTTTTCTGCTTCTTCATTTGTCACCGACGGCAAGATCACACAGTCTTGTCCTTCTTCCCAATTTACCGGGGTAGCTACCTTTTGGTATGCTGTCAACTGCAATGAATCGATCACCCTAAGAATTTCATGGAAATTACGACCGGTAGAAGCCGGGTAAGTGATCATCAGTTTGATCTTTTTATCCGGGCCAATGATGAACACGGACCTTACTGTCATCTTATCGTCTGCATTGGGATGGATCATATCGTACAACGAGGCCACTTTTTTGTCCTCATCAGCGATGATAGGAAAGTTAACGGTTGTATCCTGTGTTTCATTGATGTCGTTGATCCACCCCCTGTGAGAATCAAGGCCATCCACGCTGAGGGCGGCTACTTTCACATTTCTTTTTTCAAATTCGCTTTTTAGCCTAGCCGTGGCGCCCAGTTCGGTAGTACATACCGGTGTATAATCTGCGGGGTGTGAAAAAAGTACTCCCCAACCGTCACCAAGCCATTGATGAAAGTCGATCTCTCCTTCGGTAGTTTGGGCGGTAAAATTTGGAGCTTCATCTCCAAGTCTTAATGTAGCCATGGTATAAATGTTTTAGTAAGATTTTAACGTATGTTTTTAGATAACGTACCGGGAGAAGTTTTGATCCAACATTTCCATATAATATTTGGAAATACTAAAATTGGCCAGTTTTCTTGTTTTCAAGAAATCACCCGGAGAAACGGATTCCTACCTTATTTGAAGGAGGTTAGAAACAACTCCTAATTTCTTATGTTGGAAAAGTGCGCACGAAAGGAGTCGAACCTTCACGCCCGAAGGCACTGCCGCCTGAAGACAGCGCGTCTACCAATTCCGCCACGTGCGCCTATCATTGCTTATTGGGCTGCAAATTAAACGTTAATTGTATAAAGGACAAAGAGTTTTAGTCTTTAGTCGTAAGTATTAAGTCTTGAGAAGCATGGAGACATAATGATCTCAGCGACCCTCTGCGATTAAAAGCGGTACACTTGAAAAACGGTAAAACTTAAATCAGAAGTATTAACGCTTACCAGGACCATCCAGCTGCTGGTAAAAATCTCGAAGGGTAAAAAAAGCCTTCTTTTTCACCCCATTTTCGGAGACCAGTCCCTTCCGGTTATAATCTTTTTGGATGCGATTTAGATTTCTTCTTGGCGATAGAAAATCGGTCAATATCCAGGGGGTGGTCCCTGCTAGGAAATCGATCTTTTTGAGCATCTCCAGGTTATACTTGTATACGTCGTCTTGGTATTCTTCTGTCCAGCGCTCGTTAGGGGCGCCGTGATGCCCTTGAAGCGCACCACCTCCAAATTCGCTGATGATCAAGGGCTTGTTGAAATTGATCTTCCATTTTAACGATGCACATTCCGAAGGTTTGCCCCAGTACCATCCGCAATACTGGTTGATCCCGATCACATCGATGTGCTCTCCCAAGGGGTCATCAATGATGTTGTAGCCATCTTCTGACGAATGCGTGTCTAAGGCTGCCGTAGTTAAGCGAGTATTGTCCAAGGTCTTAACCTTTTTTGCCAGTCTAGACAAAAAATCAAGTCGCGCATCGCTCACGGGGGTTTCATTGGCTACGGACCATAGGATGATATTGCTCCTATTTTTATCACGTGTGATCATTTCTTCCAACTGGTTTTCCGCATTGGCATAGGTGGCGGGATTATCAAAAAGCACCGTCCAGTATACCGGTATTTCTGACCAAACCATGACGCCATGGCGCTCGGCAGCCTTTACCATCTCCTCGCTATGAGGATAGTGCGCCAGCCGTATGAAGTTGCAGCCCAGCTCTTTGGCCCACTTGACCAAGGTCTCACATTCCGCTTTTGATGTAGCTCTACCCGGCCCGAATGGCGCCTCTTCATGTACACTGACCCCTTTTAAAAAGACAGGTTCACCATTTAGCAAGATCTTATGACCGTCAGCCTCGATAGATCTAAAACCGATCTGATCGGTGATGCCATCTGTCCCGGTGCTGATCTTCACCTCGTAGAGTTTAGGGTTCATAGGGCTCCATAGCTCAAACTTTCCCTTGATATTCACCTCGGCACGGCCATTTTGATCGGTACGGAACTCCCGGTTGATCTTAAGTGAAGGGATGGAGACGGTCACATTTTGTCCACCGGCACCCTCTGCCTGCACCCACCCGGCAATTTCGTTTTTACTGCCTTTTTTTAGCTGCAAGAAATAATCCCGGATAAAGCTTTGCGGGGTCTCCACCAAATGCACCGAACGTGTGATGCCTCCATAGTTCCACCAATCGGTATTTACCGTAGGCACGGCCTCTCTTCTCCGGGTATTATCGACTTTTAATACCAGGAAGTTATCTTTCTCCCGCAGCTCGTCTGTGATCTCGAAGTTGAACGAGGTATATCCTCCCACGTGCTCCCCGATCTTTTTACCATTCAAATAGACCTTTACCTCGTAATTGACCGCACCAAAGTAAAGAAATACCCGGTTTGCTGCTTGCCGGGTATAATCAAAAGACTTTTTATACCATAAATTACCTTCGTAGTAATACAGTTTTTCCATTTGCGTATTCCAATCGCCGGGCACCGCTAGTTGGTATCCTTCATCGAAATCATACTCGATAAGATCACTTGGAGACTGCATCTTTTGGTTCATAAAAAACCCATTTTCCTTAGGCTGATAGCGATGGTTGTAATAGCCATTTTCCAGTGGGTCTACTATGATCTGCCACAACCCGTTGAGTGTGGTTATGTTACGCGCAGTCACATTTTGTATGAGCGGATCGGCTTCTTGTGCTTGCGATGAAATGATGAGTGTAAGGAAGAAAAATATCGAAAGGGTTTTTGGTAGATTCATGAATATGAGACTTATTTTAGAAATTTATCGTGGATGCGCCATGGGCTGTCTTAAAATTACGACATGGCTTGTTCGCGTCCATATAATTTAAATGTTTCTTACTGGTGATCTACAGCATTTGCACCTAGTGTTAAGTTAAGGCTCAAATGACGTACGGGGTACAGGATGAGTATGCTTAGGTTCTCGATCAGTCGAAGTATTCTCACGGGTAGTACTTGCCGGGCCGCCGGTGTATGCAACGACGAACATTAGGATCAAAATACCGGGTGTGCTAAAACCTGGTTTCATCGTTTTTCGCATAAGAAACTTTTATCCAAGCTATATTTCTTTACCTGTTCTGCTAGCGCTTCGGAAACTTTGCCGAGTTCTTGCTTTGATTTTAAAAGATCATAGAGCTCTATTAAGAATTGTCCCCGGGTCTTATTCTTATGATCCAGCTTTTGCCCAGCCAACTCATTCCAGTGGGCGGCTAATTGGTTATCCATGATTTGGTCTACCCCCACCTGGTGATGTGGATGGGGGCCGTGCCATTGCCCGATAAGGTATTCCCCCCTACCTTCGAAGGCCACGGAATCGGAAGAGATAAGGCTGTGGAAAAATCCGTGTGTTCCGAAATACTGGGCTGCTTCAAAGGCGGGATGCCCGGGAAGAACGTCGGTTATATAAAATGTGACGGCTCCTTTTTGGTGGAGCTTCCGCTGGATGTCTAAAACCTTGACTTGCTCCAGCGAAACCTTTTGTTGAAGCGATAAAGCCGCTGCTATTCCCGCAGCCTGGCCTAAAGCTGTCCAGGTGGGCTCCATGCGAATGGAGCAAAAGGCTACGTGGCTGGCTGAGACACATACAGGCACGAGGAGCCCTTCCACGTCCGCAGGGATAATGATGTCATAAGGGATTTGATACGGCAAAACATAATAGTTAAAGGCCCCTTCCGTCACATCCGGGTAATAGGCGTCCGGTGGGGCTACGCCATGGCTATCCATGGAGTAATCGTTAATGGCAATAGAGCGGGTATTGAGCACTGCTCTTACGGCTCCGGGGGCGCGTTGTGTCCCAGGTTCAATGAAAACATAGTCCGCGACCATCCTCCTGGCCTCTCTTACGTACAGGAATGGAGGGAAATTTCCATATTCCTGGAATTCATCTTTAGGCAGTCCCCATTGCAGGGCCTCATCGCGAATGGTCTTGGGAAGCTCGGGATCGTTCTGGAGGAACCAAATCAAGCCCAAGGAGTAATCCTTGAAGCGATTGAATATCCTGCGACGCGTAGCGGGGTCTCCTTCCGGCCATTCATCGTTTTCGCCCATTAAGCGCAAGCTTACCGGGGAGTATAGTTTATCATTAAAATCCGCTTTGTTATTAGGAATGCCTCGTATACCTATGATTTGCCAATCTATTTTAGTGATCTCACCTGACTGGATCTTCTCAAGCAAGGGGATAAACTCAGACCTATTGTAATTCGCAGGTTTTTCAATGGGTATGCGATTGCCCGGGTCTTTTGACATACAGATCCTGAAATTATAGCATTGTACACGCTTATCTCCTTCACCGGTGCTTCCGAGCTGCAATCTACGGTCTTTGAAATAGATCCGGCCCGCCCACCGCTCGCCATATTTAAAGCGGGATTCTCGACCTACGGTATACGATACACCTGCACTCGCCATTAGATCCCCTTCATAGGTAGCGTCTACGAATACCCGGCTGGTGAGCTGCACCGGCTTTTGACTTCTTAGGTCTTGGAAATCTGCCGCATACAAACGCCGTTTACCTTGTCCCTCTTCTTTCACCAAAGCTTTTGCCAAGCGGTGTTGCGTGTACAGCGTGATCTTTGACCTTTCCTGGTGAATAAAGTTTTGAAACACTTCTAACGCCACATGCGGCTCATACCAAGCCCCGCGATAACAATCTTTGACTTGCTGTGACCCTGGGCCATATTTTTCCTCATAATAGGCCACTATGGCGTCCATAAACTCTTTGTAGAACCCCTGCACGGATTCGAAACTCTTAAAATCCGTATTCGACATGCCGCCGGCCACCATGCCCCCGATCCTATCGCTTTCTTCTACGATGGCAACCTCTAAGCCTTCCCTAGCCGCAGATACAGCCGAGGAAATGCCTGCGGGGGTAGCTCCATAAACGAGTAAATCATAACTGTTCTTTTTGAATGCTGGTGTCCCACTGGCCCATAGGGGAATACAAATCAGCAAGACAATCCATATTGATCTTATCATAGTGTTGGTCATTAATTTATTATTTACAGGTCTCATATCTTCTTTGTAATCCTGTGATTGGATTATGGAAAAACCCTCGGGTTGAAAGGATCTAGTACCGTTATTTTTCATGGTTTTTTAGTCGGTTTGTAAGACATCAATTCCAAATTGGCCTTCTCATCTCCTACCCAAAATCGGTCATAAATAATTCGCTTGGGAGTGTCATTAGGCCATTTGCCATCCAGTCCGTTATAGTAGTAAATTCCCAGCTTCACATAGGGCGAGTTTTTATCGTGAAATCCTATAGGTCCCTGGTAGGATATGACCTGTTTGCGATCCAGCCAAGCCTTTAAAAACCCTCGGCCGTCCCGTCGCGGGTCCCAAATTATGTGAAAAACCCAGTGCGACCAGCTACCTCTTTTCACTTTGCGCTTAAACTCAAAGAGATCATTGACCGGTAAGGTGCACTTGTTGCACTCCTTCGAGCAATGATTACAGGTGACCACGTCGACGGTATCATATCGGACTTGTGCATTCCACCATGTTCCCCCCTCTATGTTAAGCTGGAAAGGTGGGCTTCTCCAGATCTCCTTCATGTCCTTATCCGGCATACCGTGGAACTGGAACACGATCTCTTTCCCTGCCTTTAAAGGGTAATCTTCAGGAATGAACATGCTCAACGCATACCACCGCTCCTGACCATAGGAAGTGAGCAACGTATCGATGAGTCTTACTTCAGATCGTTTATTTTCCGATTCATTGCCCAGGTCAGCACGGTCGAAAAAGCATTCCAGTGCCTTTGTATTATCTAAGCCAACGGGAGAAATGATCACTTTAGAGTGCCCCTTTCCCTTTGCTACTTCATCGGTCCATAATGACTTACCTTGCTCAAAATCTTCTTTTAACAGGTACTGGGCCCCGGCTTTTGTAAAGGAAGAAGACAAAAAAAGGACCGTGAATACTTTTAACAGGAAGGCCAGGAGATAATTACCCGTCTTCAACTTTTCTAAAAGTCTGTTTTCAGCTAACTCTTTTTTAGGTACTGGGATGACCATTTTGGGGTTTGTGCTCCACATGGTTATAGAGTAAATAATAAGCCGTTGAAATATGGAAAAATCCTCAAGCGCCCTGTATACACTCTGAAATTTGCCCAACATTCCAACGGCTCATCTTTATGATTTTAATTAAATTTAATTGTTAAACCTATCACCTGTTTTCCACCAGGTACAGCCTCCCTTTGTTGAGAAATACAAAGCCTAGTAATTAGGGTTTTGTTGTTCAGCAATCACCGGGTTGGCATCGACCTCCGCCAGTGGAATAGGGAATAAGTAATCCCTGTTCGGGTTGAAAGCCATGATTTCAGGGGCCAGGTATCCCCCCGGCCCAGGAACAATGGCATATATCGGGTTGTGTCCATTGTCTTCATCAATTTCAGGCACACCGGAGTTGGCATAATCTAGGGGACGACCAATAATGCTGCCGTTCAATACGTTTTCGGCAATACCCCAGCGCTTCAGGTCAAACCAACGGACCCCTTCCATGGTCAACTCCACTTTGCGCTCATAGCGCACAGCCCTTCTCAATTCGGCCTGGCCGGTGGCTGTCACTGCCGGATAGTTGGCCACATCCCCGAGCGTGGTACCATACGCGCGTGCCCTTACCATATTTATGGCATCGAGCACGGTTTGATCAATCTCATTGGCTTCGATCCTAGCTTCGGCATACATGAGGTAGGCCTCTGCGAGCCGGAAATAGATCGGGTTGATCTCTGTCTCTCTTTTATTGATCACGAAGTCCAGGGAATCGAGGTATTTGCGCCAGTTATAGCCCGTACGTGAGCGAAAAGGGTTTGTAGCATCTTCGTTGGTAACTCTTGAGGCTACACCATTCGCGTCAACAAAGGTAGTCTCGACGCTATCGGGGTGAGACTCGAAAACAAAGCCTCCGAAGGAAGCCTGGGGCCTGATGATCGACGCATCCAGGCGGGGATCACGGTTATCAAAGGGATTAGCCGGATCGTAAAGCGGAGACTCATCGATATGGAGCCCGTCGGTACACTGGTAAGAGTCTACCAACTGTTGTGAGGGCACATATGCAGTGAAAGCGTTTTCTCCCGCTACTCTATTTCGAATACCGATCCGAACAGGTGTCTCATAAGTCATAATAACCCTGTCCAAGGGATAGTCTAAGATCACCTCTTGGCTACGTACCCCATTATATTTAAACAGCAGTTCATAGTCCGGGAACAAGCTATAGGTACCGGATTGGATCACCGCATTGGCCTCATTGGCGGCTGTGGTCCAGTCTTCGTTGAAAAGTGCTACACGAGCCTTCAACATGTGGGCTGCACCCTGGGTGGCTTTGCCTTTGTCACCGTCTACAGGAAGACGGTCATTGACCAGGGCAAAGTCCAGGTCTTCATTG
This sequence comes from Fulvivirga sp., assembly GCA_028280565.1. Taxonomy (GTDB): domain Bacteria; phylum Bacteroidota; class Bacteroidia; order Cytophagales; family Cyclobacteriaceae; genus Fulvivirga. The sequence goes on along the minus strand of JANQLQ010000218.1, from coordinate 5,607 downwards.
ACCTGGTCAATAACAGCTTGTTTGGTGGTCCGACCGATGAATGCATCAGCCGGATCGGGTACGGAAGTAAGTAGCGGCACTCCATCGGGAACAGCAAGTGTAAAACCGGGCCCGCCTCCAAACAGTTCTGCGAGGTAGAAGTAGCAGAAAGCGCGAAGGAATCGTGCCTCAGCCTCTATTTGTTCCATGGTTTCCACAGGCACTACATCAGCAGAGCGGCCCATGTTGTCCAAAAGAGAATTGGTACGCGCAATGCCCCGGTAGAAGTGCTCCCATACATCATCGGGAGCTTGTGCATCTACTCCATGCTCACCCCGGGACAGTTCGCCATAGCCACCGCCATTACCGCGGTACATAGCCAGTTCGGTCCTGAGGTCGAGCATCTGCAAAGATGTGGGGACACTTGACCGTGAATCAAACCATAAAGCAGTATAAGCGCCATTTAGGGCCAACACCAGCTCTTGTTCGCTCGAGAAGAAGTTAGCGTCTGTGGGTGCATCGAGAGGAAGTTTTTCAAAAGCATCTTCACATGCTGAAAGCCCGATGCCCGTTACGCCCAGTAGTAAAAATATTTGTATAAACCTTTTCATTATTCTTTGCAATTAAAATTGTACACTTAGTCCGAAACCCATAATGCGGTTGATGACAAAATAGCCACCAGTAGTATTATTAGGCACATTAGGGTCAATACCATCAGGCATATCGTCGAACAGGGTAAACAGGTTTTGACCGACGAAGTAGGCCCTCATCGAACGGAAAGGCGTGTTGTCGAGGATCTTACTGGGTAGGCTGTATCCAAATTGTAAGTTTCTCAAGCGCAAGTAACTGGCACTGTATACCCAAAAATCCGATTCTCTAAAATTATTGCCTGTTCTCCCGTGGGTCAAACGCGGGTAGTCGTTGTCTGGGGCCTCCGGCCTCCAGTAGGTCTCTGCTTGCTCTTCGGTAATCTTACCCCCGTTAAAGAAGGCCCAGGAGGAATTTGCTCGCAAGAGTACATCCCTGTCGCCAATACCTTGGAAAAAGAGAGAGAGATCGAAACCTTTAAATCGGGCGGAAAGGTTGATACCATAGTTCAGCGATGGGAATGGATCCCCGATGACTACCCGGTCGTCGGCATTGATCACCCCGTCACCTGCATCGGGTACACCGTCATTGTCCGTATCCACCGTGAGCTGGTCTACGTAGCGAATGTCACCGGGCTGCAACATACCAAACTGGGTGGCGTGGTTATCAATCTCTTCCTGGCTTTGGAAAAGTCCGTCGGACTGAAAGCCGTATATGGATCGAATGGGAAAGCCCTCCTGGATAATGGTATTTTCGTTATTATTGACGGGGGGAGTGAGTCCTCGCAGGTCTGTTACTTCGTTTGTTACGTCAGCAATATTGAAACCCACACTATATTCAAGACCGTTGCCCAGTTGGTCGCGCCAGTTAACGGCAAACTCCCATCCCCTGTTTTCCACTTCCCCGGCATTCTGAAAAGCGGGGTTCAAGCCTATGATCAGCGGCACCGGCAGCTCCAGCAGGATATCCTCTGTAGTACGCGTGAAATAGTCGAAAGTAGAGCTTAAGCGTCCTTCCAGGAAGGCCAGGTCTACCCCTATGTTGACCGTCTCCGTAGTCTCCCAGGTAATGCCCGGGTTGGCTAGTGAGCGTTGCGCCGCACCGGGAACCGCCTCCCCCCCTTCCAGGTACACTATGTCAAGATCGATAACCGTTGTAGAGGGATACGTACCGATCTGCTGGTTGCCAAGCTCTCCCCAAGAAGCTCTTACCTTTAACAGGTCCATGAAGGTAAGGTTACTCATGAAGTCTTCCTCGGAGATAATCCAGCCGGCAGACACCGAAGGGAAAAAGCCCCAGCGGAAGCCGTCGCGGAACCGAGAAGAACCATCGTATCGAAAAGAGGCCTCGAAAAGGTACCTGTCTTTAAAACTATAATTCAACCTTGAGAAAAATGACTGCAAGTTCCACTCTGAGGCCGTGCCCTCGTTTTCCTGCGTAGCCGGGTCGCCAGCATCTAATTGCTCAAAATCCTGTAAAGCGAAGTTCTGCCGAGTAGCCTCAAAGCGGTCCCTGCTAAAGTCCACCATCTCATAGCCACCGAGTAGTGTCACCAGGTGGGATCCGAAGATACGGTCGTACTTGCCCACAAAGTTTAACGTATGGGTGAAATCACGGGAAAAGGACTGCTCCAGGGAGTTTACGGCAGGGTTCTGGCCAATCACATCGCCGCCCGGATCAGTGATTTCAAATTGCTTTATCATCTCTTTGGCAAAATTGCTCTCGTATACCGGTGCATAAGTGGCATCCAACCGCAACCCCTTCACGGGTTCTCCGCCGAGCTTTATCCTACCCCTAACGATGGACTGCTCTAGGTCATCAAAGCCCCCTTCGCTAACGGCTGCCACAGGATTAAAGCCATTTAGCGCCGGTGCCCAGCCTCCATGGGTGAATTGCGAAGCGAAAAGGGGAGGGATACGATAAGCTTCCCCTGGAATGTCAAACTCTGCGGTAGGCTCTGTCCGGTCGGCGCGAACAATGTTGATGTCCGTCTCCAGGTCGAAGCGCGAAGACAGCTTTACATCCGTGTTTAACCTTATGGAGTAGCGTTTGAAGCTGTAATTGTCAATGATGCCATTGTCCTCATCGTAGTTTAATGCCCCGTAGTAGGATATATTTTCCGAACCTCCCCGGGCAGTCAAGCTCTGTTGTTGCTGAAAGCCGCCGGCATTGAACACCTCATCCACCCAATCGGTGTTGGGAAAGTTGTCAGGATCGGTACCATTGTTGGCTTCCCAATCGGTAATGAAGTCATCTAACCAAATAGGTGTACTACCCACATTTTCCAACGCCAAGTTTTCCAAGCGCATGTATTCTGCACCCATAACAAACTCAGGCTGGTCTACGGCTGACTTCCACATGTAGTTGCTGTTATAGTTGAAACTTACCGTTCCTGCTCCACCTCTCCTGGTAGTTACAAGGATCACACCGTTCGAGGCGCGGGAACCGTAGATGGCTGCGGAGGAAGCATCCTTCAATACTGAAATGTTTTCAACATCCGAAGAGGGAATATCGTTAATGTCTCCAGGCACGCCGTCAATCAAAACCAGCGGACCCGCGTTATTGTCGTTCAGGGTACCGACACCCCGGATACGGATAGTTGCCTGGTTTCTGCCGGGTTGTCCTGATTCCTGGAGTATCTGCATGCCGGGCACTTTACCCATCAGGGCAGCGGAAGTTTGTACTTCAGGCTGTTCAGCCAGTTCTCGACCGCCAATGGACTCCACAGCACCCGTGAGACTCGCCTTTCGCTGTGTGCCATACCCAACTACCACCACCTCGCTCAGGGCCTGGACATCCAGCGTCATGGTAATGTCTATTACTGACTGGTTCCCAACTACTACCTCCTTGGTTTGGTAGCCGACAAAGGAAAAGATCAAAACGGAACTCCCAGGCACATCAATGCTATAGGCCCCTGAGGCATCTGTAACGGTGCCCATGGTGGTGCCCTTCACCTGCACGTTAACCCCCGGCAGGCCTTCACCCGTTTCATCGGTGACTGTACCCGTAACAACAACAGTGGGTTTCTCCTTTACTACCTTAGACTTAACCTCCCGCCGAGCTACCTCAATCGTGTTGCCCACTCTCCGGAAAGCCAGTTGATGTTCCAGGCCAATGTCCTGGAGAACGTTATAAAGGGATATTTCTTCTTCATCAAGTGTGAAGTCTTTCTTATTAATATCACCCCTGTTATAAGCGAAGACAAAGTCTGTCTTTGTTTCAATATAGCGGAACACTTCTGCCAGGGAAGCATTCTTAAGGTCTATGTTGAGGTGAACCTCTGTGATGCTTTTGTTTTGGGCATTCCCCGGGCCGGCTATTAGCACACCGGCCACTAGGATTTGCAGAGAAATTCCGTAGACCAGGGTTTGCATTACAATTAGAATTTTCTTTCGTATAGCATTCTTCATACTTTTATATTCTGGTTTAGTAATTCGATTATTTGGATTGCTAAGGGTCGTGATTCTGAGTCGCCAAACTTTTTGAAATCACGATACAGGGAGAGCTGGCTTTAGGGTCAGCTCTCTTCTGATTAGTTTATCGATTCGTTTTTTTGCTTTTTATACTATGTCATTGTTTTTTATATTTTAAGGTTATCATTTTTTTATCCTTTCGTACCAGCTCAAGTTGATTGGTATATGAAAGGGTTTTTAATACCCTGTCTAATGAGGGATTATGGAAAGTAGCATTGAACAGTTCCTCGTTTAACTGCCCTTCTATCTCGATTTGCACATCAAACCACCGTTCCACACGAACAAAAACCTCTGACAAAGGGGTATCACTGAACTGTAGTATACCATCTTTCCATATGATCTCTTCAAAGTCTTGGCTGTGGCTTTTTTCCCACAAACCTTCAACATAAGACAGTTTCTCGTGGGGAGCCAAGAGAATTGGCTCGTGTAGATTATTAAGGTCTTCCACTTTTACTTTCCCAGTTACCAGCACTACGGAATGGGCCTCCCCGGGATAGGCTTGTACATTGAAGCTAGTACCCAGGGCAGTTGTGGCTAGCTCGCTGGTTTCAATGATAAAAGGACGTTTTGCATCTTCCGCCACCTCAAAAAAGGCCTCACCCTTTAGCTTCACTTTCCTTTCGATGCGGTTATAATCCTTACTATATTCCAGAACACTGCCGGCATTGAGGGTGATCTTTGTACCGTCAGGCATCCTTGTTGAGTATCGCTGACCGTAGGGGTTTACCTTTTGGAAAACCGGAGGCTCCTGCACTTTTCTGACCTCTTCTACCGGCTGGGGCTCGTAACCTTGGATATACCAGCCTGCGAAGGCCAAAAAGGCAAGCGCCAGCACAATGTTCGCTGCAACCAAAAGGCGCCTAAAGCGCATAGACTTCCGATTACCGGGCTGTCGGTTTCGGTCAGTACTTGCACTACCTCGCAGGGGCACCACCTTATGACGACCGGGTCTGTCATCATCGATCTTACTTTCAATCCCGTCCCAAAGGGCTTCCCCTTCTTCAGCAGTCAACTTTGGTAGCTCTAGGCTCATGGAGAGCAGCAGATCTTTGGCGGCCTTTACCAAGGCCACCTTTTCCGGGTGAGCACTGAGCCATTGGTCCCACTGTTTGTTGAGGGTAGGCGTGGGCCTCAGGGTCCATTCCCTGAAGTCGGGGTCGTCTAAAAGATCTTGGATATGTTGGTTACTTGGAGTCACGATTGCCTTAAATTTTTATTGCCCTATATTGGAATACAGGGGCTCAAAGGCTAAAAGTGTAAGGCAAGACTTTATAAACTTATGAGAATTACATTATTTTCAAATTTTGATTAGAAATACTGAAATACTCGCAATCAAAGTCCTCTTTATTTAAATAATGAAAAATGTGGATTAAGGTGGGTTTAGCTTTAAGAATCTCAAAAACAGGTACTTGTCGGCACTTTGAATGGTACCATTTTCACGAAAATGCTTGGGGTTGGGATGACAGGCTAAAAAACGGATCGTCTTGGCGAGGCTGGCGGTGAGGGTGCTGGGGGCTACGAAGCCATCCCCACAACAGGTGAGTTAGCTACACTGCTTGCGAGCGTT
>JANQLQ010000206.1 GCA_028280565.1 Fulvivirga sp. | reverse complement strand
TGGCGCCTTTTTCTTTTGGTTCGTTTTCTTTTGGGCGTGCAAAAGAAAATGAACACGGACTTAGAACCACAAAATCCCGCGTATACTGCTCATTGCGAGGTTCGCACTACCCGGAACATCTTAAAAATGTCACCCAATTTGCTAAAAAATAGACGTTTACTATCAAATCTAATTTTCAAGGATACCCTAATTAAGGCCAGCGCTCACCCCTAAAGCCCCTAAAGGGAAACCAACCGCGCAGTGGATTGCCCCCTCTAGAGGTAAAAGGTACGATGGGTACGCTTAACTAAATCGCATTGGATCCGGGTTAAATAGTAAAAAAGGTCCCTTTGTGATTCTTTGAGCTTTAGCGGCTTGGTGGCCGGGGAAGCTTCGTGACCAAGAGTCGCAAATGAGCTAAAGGACACCAAGCATCAAAAACAGCGCTTGCGTTTCGCGAGTGACGGCTATTATTGAGGCCTTCGACCGGTAACACGACCCGAGACCATATCAAAGTGATACACAGTTATCGAGTTCAAGTTATTAGTTTGCGGATCACCCGATGCAAGACGTTCTTTATGGCTACCACGGCCTGGGGTAAGGACAGGGCGATCGATAATAAGGCCCTCTACTGGGCTGGGGTGACCTTGATATACGGCTTATTGGAAAATGCGACCGGTTTTTCTTTAAATAAGGGTTTTGTTTTGGACCAAACTTCTTCAAACAATTGAGAGTAGCGGTAACTCTCCAGTGCCTTGTCATCTCGCCAAATGCTGTACGTAACGAAAATGTTCGGTTGATGGTAGTCCTTGTGAAGCTCTAGGTGCTCACAGCCGTCAAAGCTCCTGATCCGGTCTTTGGTAACTTCAAACAAGTTCAAAAAGTCGTCTACTTTCTCTTGCTGGAAAGTCATTCTCACAATTCGTACAAGCATTTATTCTTCAAAGTTTATAATGACAGCGCTATCATAGCTTAAACCTAACAATTCCGAGGCATGCCCCTGGTTAATCCCGATCTCCAGCATTCCGCGGTCATTGAAAATAACAAAAATATCTCCGGCCTCCACGGTATTGATGCTCTCGTTCACCCGCGTCGTATTTTCACGTCCGAAGGTTATGGTGAATTTCTTTTTTGAACTTAAAAGATCGAAGGTAGCCTTATCAATATTAGAGACCAGGTTACCGAAATGATCTACGCGAATGACATGACCTGATATTAAGCTTTTATTAGCTTTTAATCGCCTGCCGAGCATTTTTTTGTAGGCAGGGAGGGATTCTCCAAGGTCTTGTATTGCGGTATTGCTGGCTAATTTGGCCGCAGCGGGGGCAAAGACCAGCTTCGCGGGAAAGGGTGTATTTACAGGGTTAATGGAATTAAGGTCTACCTGGAAGCGCGCTTCCTGCTCGCTGATCAGCCCAAAGAGCCCGTTATCGGTTCCCACAAAATAGTGCCCTTCCAATTCGATCGCTATGTATTTATCTCCCTGTTGGCCAATGGTATTCACTGCCACCAGGTGCACCGTGCCGCCGGGGAAGTCCCTGAAAACAGCATTCAGCACATACGCGGCATGGGCGATATCACAAGGTTGGATATGATGGCTGATGTCTACAATACGGATACCGGAATTGACCGAAAGGATTTTGGCTTTTACGGCTGAAACGTAATGGTCACTCTCTCCAAAGTCAGATAAAAAGGTGATAATGGCCATGTGCTACCCGCGAGAAGACAAAGTTAAAGTAAGGTTAACGATCACCCTAAGACCACCGTCACACAAGGATAGGTTTTGATCCGAAAGGGTTAATTATGTATTTTTGTTTGGCCAAAATTAAGTAAATTTTAACCATTAAAAATCGTATCTAAAATTAATTAGCGTTTGGTAGAAAAAGTCATTACACTTGAAAATGTATCACTTCTTGACTTCCTGGGGGTAGAGAATAAAAATATTAACGAGGTAGCTTCGGCATTTCCAAAAAGCAAAATAGTGTCACGGGGCAATGAAATAAGAATACAGGGCTCTAGTACGGACCTTTTAAAGATCAACGATATTATCAATTCGCTGGTACAGCACTATCATAAATACGGTAAGGTCACGGAAGAAAATGTACAGAACTACCTTTCTAAAGAGGCAGAAGAGGGGCTTCCCGAGAAAGAGGAGGTGCTCATTTACGGGACCCGGGGCTTTACCATAAAGCCGAAAACGCTAAATCAACAAAAGCTTGTATACGCGGTAAAAGACAATGACCTGGTCTTTGCTTTGGGACCCGCCGGTACCGGGAAAACCTATATTTCGGTGGCACTGGCGGTAAAAGCCCTTAAAAACAAGCAAGTGAAAAAGATCATCATTACCCGGCCCGCAGTAGAAGCCGGAGAAACACTGGGTTTTTTGCCCGGTGACCTCAAGGAAAAGCTGGACCCCTACTTGCGGCCGATCTATGATGCGCTGTATGACATGATCCCGGCTGAAAAGCTTAAATATTACATGGAAAACAATGTAATAGAGATCGCACCTTTGGCTTATATGCGCGGACGGACATTGAACAATGCCTTTATCTTGCTGGATGAGGCGCAGAACACCACGCCCATGCAGATAAAAATGTTCCTGACCCGGATGGGGCCGAACTCCAAAGTGATCATCACGGGGGATACATCGCAGATCGACTTACCCAAGAAACAGAAATCCGGCCTGATCGAAGCCGCTGAAATATTAAAAAACGTAGAAGGGATCGGTTTTGTCGAGTTGACAGGGAAAGATGTGATCCGGCATAGAATTGTAAAAGATATCATAGCAGCTTACGAGAAAGTAGAAAATGGCCAAACCAATGGTGACTATTAAGGTATCCCATATTGACACCCCGGCTGACCTGCAAGAAGCCTTTAAGATCAGGGAAGTGGTGTATATTGACGAGCAGAAGATAAACAGGGAGGATGAATTCGATGAATTTGAAGATTCAGCACATCATTTTTTAGCTACGGCAGATGGCGTTCCCGCCGGTACTTGTCGTTGGCGCCTGACGGATGAGGGATACAAATTAGAACGGTTTGCCACGCTGCCTGAATTTAGGAAAAAAGGCGTTGGGGGGCAATTAATGGAGGCCATGCTCGATCATATTGCCGATTTCAAAGCTTCAAAGGCAGATAAATTATATCTCAATGCGCAGGTAACAGCCATGCCATTATACTACAAATATGGTTTCAAAGAAGAGGGGCAAAGATTTTTGGAGTGTGGCATTGAGCACCAAAAGATGTCGAGGAAACTGGCCTAGTGGGGATCAGTTGGGTGCCATATGCGCTGGTCCGGGTTACCGTTTTTTTCATTTTTGGAATACTTCTTTATCTACATTACCCGGCCTTAAGCAGTGATCAAGCCTTAGCAGCGAGCATAACCCTAGCCTTCATATACCTGTTTTTATGGAGCATTTTTAAAAGGAGGAAGTTCCATGCGTTTAACGTTGTGCTTTCCTCCTCCGCCTTTTTCACCTTTTTCCTACTCGGGTACTTGGGCGCATCTCTACAAGATCAGAAAAATCACCCCGGGCACCTGCTATCCCACGGTGATATCCAAGCCTACCGGGCACGCATAGCCGATCAAGGCCAAGAAAAACGTAGTACACACCGCTTTTTGGCTAAAGTACAGTCCGTAAGGCAGCATGACGAATGGAAACCTGCGACAGGTATACTTTACCTGTATTTATCAAAAGATATGGAGCTTCCCGCTTACGGGGATGTATTGTTGATCCCTGGCGCTCCACAAGAGGTAGCCCCTCCGCAAAATCCCGGCGAATTTGATTACAAGCGATTTTTGGGCTTTAAGAATATTTACCATCAGCATTTTATACGAGCAGGCATAACCAAGCTCTCACAGGGCCAAGGAAATGCCATTATCGCTTTCGGGTACCGCCTGCGACTTTGGGCAAAGGATAAGTTCACCCGGTATTTACCTCGTGAGCGTGAAAGGAACATTGCCTTGGCCTTGGTGCTGGGTGTAAAAGATGGCTTGGATAACGAGGTAAAAAACGCTTATGCAGCCTCGGGTGCCATGCATGTATTGGCCGTTTCGGGTCTTCATGTAGGCATCATTTACCTGCTGGTCAGCTTTTTGTTGGGTACATTCCAAAATAAAAAATACGGTAGGTGGGTATTTGCCCTCCTAAGTTTATCCGTATTGTGGACCTATGCGATGGTTACCGGTTTCGCACCTTCCGTATTACGTGCAGTCACCATGTTTTCCTTTATCGCTTTGGCAAAAGCCAGCGGTAGGAGAACCAACATTTACAATACGCTGACAGCTTCAGCGCTCGTCTTGTTAGTGATCGATCCTTACCTGGTGATGTCAGTAGGTTTTCAGCTCTCTTACTTAGCCGTATTGGGGATTGTTTTCTTACAGCCGAAGATCTATGCATGGTTAGCAGTGAACAATATGATCTTGGATAAGGCCTGGGCCGTCACTTCCGTGTCCATAGCCGCACAACTCGCCACCTTTCCCCTGGGCCTGTTTTATTTTAACCAATTTCCCACCCTGTTCTTACTGACTAATTTAGCCGTCATTCCCGGGGCATTGGTTATTTTGGTCGGGGGTATTGCACTATTGGCGTCCAGTGTGTTCCCGGTTATTGCGGCGGTCGTTGGGAAATTACTGCAATGGGTCGTATGGGGAGTTAACCTAGCTGTATTTTCAATAGAAAAGCTCCCGGCCAGCCATATCAGTAGCATTTATGTTTCATCGTGGCAGTTATGGTTCATAATTATCGCTGTAGGATCGCTGGTGCTCTACCTAGTGTATCGGCGACTTACTTTATTCACCCTATTAGGGTCTTCTGCTATCGCATTTATGATATCTACAGGGATACAACAATACCGAAGTCTTTCTCAACAAAGCCTTACATTTTATAAGATCAACGGGCACACGGCGATAGACCTTATTTCCCAAGGCCGGTCTACCTTATGGATGGATAGTACACTGGCCGGGAATACCTCGAAAGTAGAATTTCACATTACCCCTAATCACCTTAGATCCTCGGTAGAAGATATCACTGTACATACAGGTTTTGAGCCCGGTGTAAAAGGACTACAAATACTCGTGGCCCACAATAAAAAGATTGCAGTTTTGGGCGCAATCGACCGCTCATTAAGTTTTTCACAAAAACCCCGGGTAGATTTTATTGTATACGGGAAAAAGTGCCGAAAAGACGTGTCTTGGATCGTTTCAAATTTTGAATTTGATCTGTTGCTCATCGACGGTTCGCTTTACCGGTATAAAGCGGACCGGGTGCGCAAAGAAGCCGAGGAGCTTGGCCTAAACTTTCACTCTCTTTACCATAACGGGGCCTACCAGGTATTAATTTAATCCTTAAAAAATGGAATTTGTTGAATTTGATATTGAAGAAAGAATAGCCTTTATCACCCTGGACCGGCCGGGTAAAAGAAATGCTTTAAACGACCAAATGGTAAGTGAATTAAAGCAAGCCTTCACCCGGGCAGCTCAAAGCCATGAGGCCAAGGTAGTGGTGTTAAGAGCGAATGGCGAAGTATTTTGTGCCGGGGCGGACTTGGCCTATTTACAGCAATTGCAACAGAATACTTACGAAGAAAACTTGCAGGATTCACAGCACCTGAAAGAACTCTTTTATCAAATATATACCTTAGAAAAGGTAGTGATCGCCCAGGTCAACGGGCATGCCATAGCCGGTGGGTGTGGATTGGCCACGGTTTGTGATTTCGCCTATGCCTCTCCAGCAGCTAAGTTTGGCTACACAGAAGTGCGTATCGGTTTTATCCCGGCTATAGTGAAAGTTTTTCTCCTGCGGAAGCTCGGAGAGGCGCGTGCTAAAGAACTTCTACTTACCGGTGAGCTAGTAACAGCGCTAGAAGCCAAAGAATATGGATTAATCAACCGGGTAGTCGAAACGGACCTAGCAGGCTATACCCGGGATTTTGCAAAACTATTGATCGAGAAAAACAGTGGACAATCCATGGGGTTTACGAAAAAGATGATTGCCGAAGTGCAATCCAAAACGCTGGAAGAAGGGCTTAACTATGCCGCTGAAATGAATGCCCAAGCCCGGGCAAGTGAGGATTGCAAAAAAGGGATAGCGGCATTCTTGGATAAGGAGAAAATAGTGTGGTAGTGGTGCACAAGCAAGTTTCGTGGGCTATATCCATTGCCCAATGGCCCTCCCAAAGGCTGGTTACTTATTGGGTTTCAACCTAATAAATATAGGCTGGGAAAGCTTTAAGCGCATATTTATTCCTACTTCAAACGCCTAAAAGTCTTTTTCGTGGCAGGCTCTTGTTGTGAAGATATAGAGGGGACGTTGATAAATCATTTTTATCCAGGGAGTTACGAAGAGCCTGGGGATCACAAAGGAGATTACATATTAGTTGTAGTACACCTACGTGATAGAGAGGTTTAAATTCAGCCATTTTTTAATCAATACATTTTTTCACTCCTGCAAGGACTTGTAGGCTTTCGAGAATTAACAATTTCATAACCAATCCCAATAATTATGAAAACTACATTTCAAATAAAATTCTTTGTTCTTCTTTTGTTGGCTTTTCATTATTCATCCACCCAAGCGCAGTATACAGGTGATACCTGGTCGTCCGTGAAGTCATCCGGGGCAGGCACCTTGTCCCTGGCTTATGTAGAGACCCCGGGCTTTGTCTACAAGGACCGCAGCGGTAAGCTTACCGGGATCTGTGTAGATATAATGAATGATTTTGTAGGGTATGTAAATACGAAATACGGGGTAAAGCTGGCTTCTAAGTTCGTAGGCGACGGCTCCAGTTTTAGTGGCATGTATGGTAAGGTAAAGGCTAGCGAAGGCGGAGTAGTGGGGCTAGGAAACATCACCATCCGGGCGTCTCGTAAAAAAGAGGTGAAATTCAGCCCCTCCTTTATCACCAACTTTTCTATCCTGGTAACACACGCCACGGTACCTACATTGACTAATATGAGCCAAATTAGCAAGACTTTCGCGGGGCTTACGGCCTACGCCCCCAAAGGGACTACTAATGAAAAACGGCTATTGGATATAAAAAAGACCTCATTCCAGTCAATGCCTATTAAATACGTAGCGTCTAGCCCCGAGGCATTAAATAAAGTATTGACCGATAAAACCGCATTTGCGTATTTGGACCTAGCTTTTTACCTAGATGCCATGCAGAAAAGGCAGCCGATAAAACGCCACCCCATAGGGGATCAAACCAGTGAACAGTTTGGATTTATTATGCCTATGAATAGCGATTGGCAACCCTTGATGGAAGAATTCTTCCAAGCCGACGGGGGATATACTAACACCATGGCTTACAAAAAGATCTTGACCAAACATTTGGGAGATACAGGAGTAAAACTGCTGCAAAACGTCCAATAAAAATAAAGTTAGTTTCTTGTTCCCCGTTCGAGACTTGGAATGGGGAACAAAAAACTAAAACCCTTCTAAACCTTGGACTTTCGATACCAGGTTAGCCAGCTTATTCAGCGGAACATTTCCTTTAATATCTAAGATTGAAAGACTTTCATCGTCGTCCATCAGTAATACCAAGCCACTGGTAATGCCCCTTTTTTCTTTAATGTAAACATTGATGTTCATCCCTTCTTGGCGCATGGTCATCAAGTCTTCGAAATCCTCACGGTGATACTGATTCACCAATTGCTGGAATTTATTCTTGTCAATACCCCTATCCTTTTTGTCGACCCGGATAAACTTCATTTTGTCGATGTCTTTGATCAACTCCTCAAACTCGGCATTATCTTCCATGTTCAACATTTTTAGCGTATTGTTATAGAAAAATAAAACAAACGCCCCTTCATGCTCTTCGTGGAACTGCTGCGTGGTTTTGCTTTGTGTATAGCCTAAAATCGGGGCTATCAACAGAATAATTGCAATTTGTTTTTTCATTTTATTCACTAATGTAACGTGAGTTTCGAGTTAATCAACCCACCTAGAATATTTCACTTCAATGCAAAGTATTGAAAACCCGCTTTTAACCGCAGAGGACACAGTGAATGCGCAGAGGATACGAGGTAATCTCCGTGGTTCTCTACGGTCTTCTCCGTTTTCTCTGCGGTTAAACCATTGACTACTTGGTAATTAAATCCAAAACTCACGTTAATGTATTGGTGATTCATGAATCACCACTTAGTGGAATTTTTTTCCGTGCTTGGCCAGGTAAGCCAAATCCTTCATATCCAATGTGCCATTAACATTCATGACCACGGCATTTTCCTCCTCCCGGATCAAAACGACCATATTCCGAACTTCATTAGAACCTCCCTGGGCAAGAAATGAGACCTTGTCTCGTCCCTCGCGGATCTCCATAAGTTCTTCGTACTTTTCATCTTTCAACCTGTCCCGCATGTCGTTAAATTCAGCGGGGGTAAGTCCTGAATCAAACAAAGGCACCGAAAGGATGTCCATGGACCGGATGTTGTCACTGATCCGTGCGATCACTTGTGCATCTTCGTCGTCCACATCGTAAGAGGCTATCGAAGCCAAAAGTTTGAATAGTCCCCCATTGAGCTGGACCAAGGTTGCGTCTCGATCATCTTTATACTTTTTGTGAAAATCGGCTACCGTTTTGCTCTGCGCACACGTGATGCCTACTGTAATAAAAACGACCAGTGTTGTTACTGTTAACTTTCTCATTCCTAATTTATTTTGATTGTTGTTATTGATGAAATAGCGCAATGGCTTTTCCTAGGATCATAAATTGATGCCACCACTCCACTATGTAATCTTTTTACCCCGCAGCGGGATGATACCCGCCTAGCACGGGCTAGTTATTTTCGTCGATACGTTCAAGGTTTTCCAAACCATCGATATCCATGGCCTTTGATATCTTAGCAACCTGTTTTAGATCTATCTCTCCAAAAAGGGTAAGGATAAAAAACTCGTCATTTCCCCCCATGACCATGAGAAGTTCGCTCACTTTGCCATTTTTTTCCTTGATCAAGAATTTCATGTCATTGTCTTCATCCCGTATCGACATCAGTTCGTCGTATTCGTTTTTTGGGATCAGGGAGAACGCTTCACGATATAATTCTTTCCCCCTATCCGTATCTTCTTTTGCCAATATCTTCAGCCCTTTCAGTTTACTGATAGCATCCATAACCTCCTGGTCTTCTTGGTCTTCCATTTCCAAGTCCGTAAACAGGCCGAACATACGGCCGGTAATGTTGACATTGGTAAAACTTTGATCATTGGAATACTTATCAAAAAATTTTGTTATGGCATCTTGCCCCTTTGCAGCTATGGCCAGGGCTAATACCATCACCGTGACTACTATCTTTTTCATCGTTTATCCTATTTTAATTTCTTTATAGTTCATTTCCACTTTTCACTTTTTCTTGGGCATCGTTAAATGCTCCCACCTTTTTTGCTTCTTTTCTACCTTTATTAAAATTTTTGGAGATCATCAGGAGCGCTTTTTTAGTTTCTTCAAAAGCCTCTTTCGGGTTTTCGAAGGTATCCACCATGTAGGGGTCGTCCTTTTGTTCCAAATACTGTTCTCTCACAAAATATGTAGCCGTAATTAAGATCAGCCCTACCGCGGCCACACGCACCAGGTCATAGAAGAGTTTTCTTACTTTACCGCGGCTGATGTCGGGAGTATCTTCTACTTGGGCGATCACCTTTTCATCAAAAAGGCCGTCGAGGTCCACTTTCCGCTGTTCATTAAAATACCGGAACAGGACTTGCGCAGACTTCCATTTAGCGGGTACCTCGGGGCGGTCAAAAAAATCCCTTAGCTCTCGTTCTTCCTCTAGTGAAGTCTCCCCTTCCCAGTATCGCTCTAACAGCTGCTCGATCTTATTGAAGTCCATAAGCATTAATGTTTAAAAGGTTTTCTTTCAGCGTTTTCCTAGCTCTAAAAAGGTTCACTTTCACTTGGTTCATATCAATTTCCAGCACCTCGCTGATCTCTTTATAGCTATACCCCTCGATGTCACGTAAATGGATCACCTGTTTTTGCTTCTCCGGTAATGATGAAATTAAACCTGTTATATTCTTCATCGTATCTTTCATTTCTGCCGACCTGTAAGGTGTCATTTCATTATTCTGTGAAACATCAAAGCCTTCTTCCATCCCACTTGTTTTACTCATGTGCTTGGACTTCAATTTATCCAAGCTCAGATTCCGGGTTATCCTCATGCACCATGCTTCCAAGTTATCCAACTGCTCCAGGTCCTTCCGCCTATTCCAAACACGTATCAACACCTCCTGCACGATGTCTTGTGCCTCCGGCTCGCTTTTTACCATGCTTAGCGCAAAGCGATACAGTTTATTTTTTATCGGTAAAACCTGGGTTTTAAAGGTTTCCAAGCTCATATTCACCATGAAGACGACTAGGCTGGCAGGATGTTACAACACGTCAGTAATTTTTTAGTAATTCTTTTTTATTCATTAAAATATGCGCCCTGTAAAACCATTTATGACTTTCCCATTTCTCAAGACTTTAGGACTACTTTGTCATTCCTTAACTTTCTACCATCGTCATTGCAGCCTGTGCGTTGGGCTAGGCGTGACAAGCCCCATTGGGATTCCTTTGGAAGAATCTGCAAACTCGTGAAACGAAAAGCCAGTACACTCAAAAAAAGGTTCACGTTCAAAGACACAGTAGATTCCTGCTCTCGCGCATCGCTCACTCGGCAAGGCCGGCAGGAATGACGATAAAGAAGGTCTTTTTCGTTTTTGGTGAGGATACCTCAAAGGGCTTTCTTATCGTTAAATCCCTGTATATCAAACAATTGAATGTAAAAAAGTAGAACTAGTGTCCAGTTAAGTGTAATTGGACAGTTAGCTATTTTTTCCAATCCGGTTCTTAAAGTCGGCAATAGGCAACGGGCAATCGGCAACTCCCTATTTTTTTGCCTACTGCCCGTTGCCTATTGCCGACTGATCGAGAACCTTCCAATACCGCAAACATACTCATCCTGTACCCGGTACGTCATATGAGCCTTAACTTAACACTAGACTCATATCTCAAGACTTACTTCCCAATTGTTAACAATTAAATAATCCACGACCTGTTATAATCGACCGGCATATCTTTTCTTTGCGAGCATGGAAAAAACAGTACTCATCTTACTTCTTATCATTTGCCCTGCTTGGGCTTTTAGTCAAAAAACGATCTCCACCATAGCCGTAGGATCCTGTAGCCATGAATACGACAAAGACCAAATGTGGCCGGAAATCATCCAAGAAAAACCGGACCTGTTTATCTGGACCGGTGATATTGTTTATGGCGACACCCACGATATGAAGGTGCTTAAAAAGAAATATGATCAGCAAAAATCCCACCCGGATTACCAAAGGTTATTACAAAATACACAGGTGATCGGGATGTGGGACGATCACGATTACGGCACAAATGACGGCGGGAAATACTATGCTAAAAAGAAAGAAAGCAAAGAGCTGTTATTGGATTTCCTGGATGTACCCGCGAATAACCGGGTGAGAAAACATGAAGGAGTTTATAATACCTACAGCTATGGGCAAAACCCGAATAAAGTAAAAGTGATCCTGTTAGATAGCCGGTATTTCCGTGATACGCTGGATAGGGAAATGAGTGAAAAAAGACGTTACAAGCCAAATCTTGACGGTGATATCTTAGGATCCCAACAATGGACTTGGTTCGAACGTGAACTAAAAAATAGCGACGCAGATCTGAATATAATTATCTCCAGCATCCAAGTGCTTTCTGCCGAGCACGGGTATGAAAAATGGGCAAATTTTCCTGCGGCTCGAAAAAAGTTGCTGGACCTTATTGCCGAGGTCAAACCCAAGCCTACATTCTTTGTAAGTGGTGATCGGCATATTGCAGAGCTTTCCAAAATAGACTTGGAAGGTCTCCCTTATCCCCTGTTTGACTTCACGGCCAGTGGGCTCACACACAGTTGGGGGCGCGTAAGTGAAGAAAAAAATGCGTTGCGAGTGGGCAAACTCATTATCAACAAGAACTTCGGTGTTATCGAGGTTGATTGGCAAGCGGATCAGCCAAAGGTCACCTTCCTAGTCAAAGGGAATGAAGGAGCCGAATACATGAGACATTCTTTTACGTATTAATAAGTGGTCATAGCTTCTTAAGGCTCCTTTGTAAAGGAAGGTTTGTCCAACCTTTGTAAGAAAACATGAAACCCGAAACTTGGAAGATGAAACGGGCAGATCTTCATCTTTTTATGGTTTCAGCTGTTTTTAACCTAGGCTCGATAACCATTTACCTAGTATTACCAGGGGTAATTTTTGCTAGTAAGCTCGGTGAACCTTTGTGCATTGGCACCTTGGTGGCGAAGCTTTCCCGGCGATCACTAAGGTTCAAAGAATCAAAAAGGGATCTTCTTCGCAATTTAATCTAGCCCTATTTTCTTATCGCATTCACGTTTTTAGGAATATTACTCCCTGGCCATCTTATAAAGAAAATTTAAATTACTGATAATCATCAGGTTAAATTAGTTGTTTTTTAGCCCTCTTTTACCATGTTTTTACAGAAAGACCCAGGCTGTTAGTTTCCAATAATAAATATTAATTTATTAAATGAAAGTATCAAAATATAAATATTAAACATTAACAGCAACCCTCTCCTTGGGTTAAAGAAACACACACTTCTCAAAATATTCAATCGATCAAATTCACCCACTCGCTAAGTGTTAGAACGTCATTACTTTTCTAATTTCCTCTTCCTAGCTTTCCCGGTGACTCCAGCTCAATCCCAATAAAGTGGCCTTAACGATAAAAAGAGACAAAAAAAATTGTCAGGGGACCTACAGAAGCCCTAGATAAAAAGCGTGAAAATTGCTTCGATCAGCTCGAATACACTGCCGATTGACCGGTAAAATCAAAGGATCGAATATGGGATAAAAATAGCAAAGCAACTGAACCGCCGGCTATATTCAAAATATATCACAAAATACAATCATAAATACTTTTAATTATAAAAATACAATGGTCCCGTGTGGTCTCGGCACCGAAAAGCCGTGCCCAAACGTATTTGTTATAGTTTATCTTAAATTTTTTTCCGCAACCGTTTGCATAAAACTGACTTTAATCATTTGCATTTGTTGAAATCATTCATAAATTGGTCGACCAGTTGCTGGTTTACTAGTTTGAAGTATGAAAAATCACTTATTGAGCAACTTCAATGAGATCGTAATTGAGAAGCCTGTAGATAAGATAATTCAGCAGATCAGGGAGCTGATATCTTCGGGCCAGCTGAAACCGGGAGATAAGCTTCCCTCCGAGCGAATGATGAGTGAAAGGTTCTGTATTGGAAGGGCGAGTGTTAGAGATGCCGTTAGAAAGCTTGAGTTTTATGGTATTTTAAAAACCTTGCCACAGAGCGGAACCATAGTGGCAAGCTTGGGAAGGGTGGCATTGGATGGCCTGATCACGGACATTCTCAAGCTCGAGAAACGAGATTTTCGATCCTTGGTCGAGACCCGCATATTACTAGAAACCAATGCAGCAGAATTAGCGGCTGAGAGAAGAACGGAGGATGATATTTTAACCATCGCAAACGCCTTAATACAGTACAAACGCGCTCTACTAAAAAACCAACCGGCGATTGAAGAAGATCTCCTATTTCATCTAAAAATTGCTGATGCCAGTCAAAACTCTGTTCTCACCTCTTTAATGCTCATCATCACCCCCGAGATCTTGCATTACTTCACAAAACACGGTGTTTGTGGAAAGGAGAGCTCGAAAGTTGCTTTAAAACAACATGAAATAATACTAGATCATATTGTAAACAAGAATATCGAAGAGGTTGGTGAAGCCGTGCGTGAGCATTTGAAAGACATCAGTGAATATGTACAAGCCTTGAAAAGCGAACATTCTTAATACGGATACGGAACAAATACCTAATCTATAAACAACCTTATGAAAAAAATCAATTCAGCGTAAAAAATGGACTGGCCAAGGGTCCAGTCCATTCATTGTAAAGGAACATCAACACGTTTTAAATATCAATTTGGAGATCGGTATTGCTAGTGTTAACGGATTCCCTTTGACTTTTTAAAAATAGCCATTTTTTAAAAACGAATGATCAATCCAACTATTCCTTTATGCCTAAAAGAAACTAATTCTAATAAAATCTTAAAAAATGAAAAACATTTTACAAATGTTTAAACCCCGGGGTAAGGCACTCGGTTTATTGATTGTCTTTTTCGCACTATTAAGTTACAGTTCTCATTTAAGTGCCCAAAGCACCATGATTACCGGTACCATCGTTTCTGACGATGGAGAAACATTGCCCGGCGTTACCGTAAGGGTTAAAGATTCTAACAAAGGAACCATCACCAATGCGGAGGGCTACTTTTCATTGGAGGTGGATCCAGGTGATGTGCTGATCATGTCTTTTGTAGGTTTTAAAACCCAGGTCATCCCGGTAAACGGGAGAACGCAGTTTAACGTCACCATGGAAATTGACATCACAGAGCTTTCCGAGGTGGTGGTTATCGGGTACGGGACACAGAAAAAATCACATCTCACCGGGGCCATTTCGAAAGTGACCAATGAAAACTTGGAGCAACTTCCTTTTGCGAGGGTGGACGATGCTTTGGTAGGGCAAATAGCGGGTGTTCAAATCGGGGCTACGTCCGAACAAGGTATTGGAGGAGATCCTACCATTTTAGTAAGAGGTGTTGGGTCCATTAGTGCAGGTTCCGGGCCTCTGCTCGTTGTGGATGGCGCCCCGGTAGGATCGGAATTCCTGGGTAACCTGGATATGAACGATATAGAATCGTTCGAGATCTTAAAAGATGCAGCCTCTGCCTCTATCTATGGGTCGCGAGGAGCCAATGGCGTGATCATGATCACAACGAAAGGTGGGCAAGAAGGGCCGGTAAAATTCAACTACAACGGGTTTTTCGGGTATCAAGATGCCATACGCAGTGATGATTATAATACCTCTATCGATGACCACATCGCCTTCGAACTAGCGAATAATGAGAGGCTATCTCCCGCTACTCAATACAAGCAATTGATCGGGTTTACCGATTGGCAAGATATTTATTTCGATGGTGGTTTTGTGAATAGTCATTCACTAAGCGCACGAGGCGGGAACAAAAAAACCAAATTCAGCACCTCCCTGAGCTACCTCCATGATGAAGGGGTCCTTTTAACGGACGATTTTAAAAAAGTCAATTTCAAGACCCGGGTAGATACAAAAGTATCGGATAAATTCTCATTTGGAATAAACATTAACCCCTCTTACACAAGGAGAAGAAGGTTTCCTGATGCCATCCGGCAGGTTTTAAGGGCCGATGCCCCTTGGCTTCCTGAACGACACACCGAGCATACGCTTCAATTTGTGAATGATCCTACGTTAGAAGTGGGAGATTTTGCAAAACAAGAGGATTTTGACGGGTTCGTTTTTCAAGATGTTCTACCGGATGGGTCCACGGAAGATGTAACCCTAAATATCAGTAACACGGGTAATGCCAGCCCTTTAGCTCGTATCACAGAACAAGAGATCATTGATAGCAGGCTTTTGGTATACTCAAACATAAACGGTACCTATAAAATCAATGACGACTTAAGCTTAAAATCTTCACTGACGGTAAGCTACCAAGATCTGCTTCAAACCCGGTACGAAGGACTGGAGCATGATATAGATCCCACAGAAGCGCTGGCGAGGGAATTCAATCAAAATAGGCTAAGATTTGTAGAGAACTTTTTCGTCAACTACAATAAAACTTTCGCTGACCACGAAATATCAGCCGTGGCCGGTATTGCAGCAGAACAAGAAATTGATAGGATCACTGAAATAGAATCCAGGGGATTTACCAATGACAACATTCCCAGGATAGAAGGAGGCGTCAATTTCTCTCTTAGGGATGGCAATAATTATACACGCGAGCGAAGGCTTTTGTCATTCATTGGGCGCGTTAACTATGCATATCTTGACCGGTATTTGGCCTCTGTTAGTGTTAGGAGAGACGGTAGTTCGGTATTCGGTACGAATACGAAGTACGGTACATTCCCAGCGTTCTCATTGGGATGGAGAATATCAGAAGAAAATTTCCTTGCAGGTTCCTCGATACTTAGCAACCTTAAAATCAGGGCTAGCTACGGTGTCACAGGGAATGATAATATAAACCTGAACAATAATGTAGAAGAATGGTATTCTTACCGGTCCCTGCTATCATCCCAGCCTGTCGCTATCGAAGGAGGCATAGCACAAGCATTCAGGCCAGATAATTTCGCCAACCCTGATTTACGATGGGAGCGCTCCATTGAAATTAACCCGGGTATCGATTTTGGTCTATTCGCTAACCGCATTAGTGGTAGTGTGGAGTATTACCAACGTACCAGTGATGATTTATTACTCGACGTACCCGTATCATCAGTTACAGGTTTTGATGCAGGCTTAGTCAATATCGGGGAAGTAAAAAATGAAGGCGTTGAATTTGAGATTAGAACGTTTAACGTAGACACGGAAGTCTTTAAATGGAGATCTACCATTATTGGCTCCGCCAATAGGAATACCCTGACAGATTTTGCCGATCGTAATAATATCGTTTTATCTCCTACGGACGGAAACAGGGCTACGGAATGGATCGTCAGTGTAAATGATCCTATTTCTAATTTCTATGGATTTGTCGTAGACGAGGAGATACCTCTTGAATTTATCAATGATCCCTTTGGTGTCATCGGCTCTCGGTCAAGGGATGTTTATGCCAAAGACTTAAATGGCGATGGCGTCTTGGATGAAGATGACAAAACTATCTTGGGAAATCCATATCCTGATTTTATCTGGAGTTTCAGCAATGAATTCACCTTCAGGAACTTTGATATCTCTTTCATGTGGCAAGGAAGTCACGGTGCTGAAATTCGAAACATTGGTGACCGAGAGGGCTTCGCGCTGGATCAAGGGGATAATGGCACCGTAGTGGGTGCTCCCAGGTCAGAGTTCATTGTAAACCGGGAGCAGACCAATTCTATCGTACAGGATGCTTCCTATGTGGCGTTAAGAAACGTCAATATAGGCTATACGGTTCCGGCACCAATCTTACAAAATATCGGGTTAAAGTCTGCCAGGGTATACGTATCAGGGTCAAACCTATTGTACTTGACCTCTAGCGAATATACAGGGTTTAACCCCGAGACCATCCGGCAGTCAGGTGATTTTAATGCCCTCACGTTTGGGTATAACCGTGGTGGCGCGCCCATTGCCCGCAAAGTGGTGCTTGGAGTAAACATTAACTTTTAAATAGGAGATCATGAAGTTTACGGTAAATAAAATTTTGTTTTTGGCCCTGCTGATCAGTTTTTCATGCAGTGACTACCTTGAGCCCGATCCTGTATCATTTATTAGTGGAGATTCCTTTTACAGTAATGACGATGAACTTGAAACCGGGATATTCACTATATACGATGGACTGCAAGGCATCAATGATGATCAATTTGACGATCTAAGATCGGTCCAAGGGGAATATATGCTCACAGAAATGCGTTCAGACAACACAAAATCAAGAAGTGGTGGGAATGCAGAATCTGACTTTCAGCAATTTGAAATATACCAAATAGATGTCTTGAACTTTGTCGTCAGAAATTACTATGAAAGCATGTATAACGTGCTGCATAGAATACATCTCGTCTTGGATAACCTGGATGCGGCTTCTGATGAAAGACGTGCGGCATTTGAAGGAGAAGCTAAGTTTGTGAGAGCGTACACTTATTTTCAGCTTGTCCGGTTATTCGGCGCTGTGCCTATGCCGCTTACGCAAATAAGACCTGAAGACGAGGAAACATCATTTACTCGGATCGATGAGAATATCATTTATGCTCAAATGGTAGAAGACTTGGAGATCGCAATAGAAAATTTGGATGATAGTTTTAAAACTAGGGCATCAAGATCCGCTGCCCGAGCGCTATTAGCTAAAGTCTATTTGACCATAGCAGGAGACCCCGAGCTTAACCCGGACGTTCAACAAACAGATGGCTACTTAGCCGCAAGGGAACTTTGCGAAGCGGTCATTAACGAAGGCTCTTTTAGTTTGATGCCTGGTTACCTCGAGGTTTTTACCAATGAACGAAATGCAGAGATTATTTGGGCCATAGATTTCATCCCCGATAATTTGGAAACCAGCCAGAATTTCAGCCTGGAATGGACCGATGATGGCGACAGGAGGCTAAATTATACAACGCAAAACATACGCAGTGTTTACGCCGCCAGGGGTGAAACCGTACGAGCGTTATTTGCTCCTTCCGAGATTGTAGGTGAATTCTTTGTGACCAAATACCTACCTGACGGTGGCATACTCGAACAAGCGGGGAATGACTGGGTCGTACTCAGGTATGCCGATGTGCTGCTCATGTACGTAGAGGCGGTGCTGGGTGAAAACCAAGCTACGGGTGAACCCCAAGCCTTAACCCTTTACAATGAAGTTAGAGCTAGGGCAGGTTTTACTACACCCGTAACCTCCATCAGCAGGAACGAGCTTTTAGAAGAACGGAGAATGGAATTCGCTTTTGAAAACCAGCGCTTTTTTGACCTTGTCCGGTTTGGTGTGGCAGGAGAAGTACTTTCAGCACATTCTGAAGCGACAGGAGGTGACTTCGTAGATACTGATCTATTACTGCCTATACCCCAGAATGAAATTAGTCTATCTCGGGGTTTATTGGAACAAAATTTAGGCTATTAAAATGGTTTAATCATGAAAAAGTTTTCTAGAATTTCAAAACACTTTTCTTTACATGTATTGCTTCTATTTGGAGTTGTGTTTCTCACACAATGTGAGAACGAGCTTCCAGAAGAAGGCAGTATTGCTGATTCCACTCCACCCACATCAGGGTTTTCTTTTCGACAAGATTCTGAAGATCAATTAATGGTAGTTTTTACAAATGAAGCGCGAAGCGCTACGGTATTTGAATGGGATTTCGGGGATGGAAATACATCTACGGAGAGAAATCCTACCAATGTCTACGAAGAATTTGGAACGTATACCGTTAGCCTGACCGCATCGGACCTGCTTGGGATTTCCGATATTGTAATACTGGAAATTGAAGTGAAAGAAGGTCCCTTTCAACCCATTATTTTTGAGTCCAGTTTTGAGGACCTGGCGCTGCTCGATGAAAATGGCAATGCATTCGGCGATGGCCGGGATTCCTGGAGAAACAATGACCTAGGGGGTGTCATACAGATCACCGGCAGCCCAGTTCGGGAAGGTAGTGGAGAACAGGCGGCAAAGTTACCAGGCCCGGAAACGGATGAGCGGATCGGTTACCAAGTGGTGAAAGTAGATACTGCACAGGATTACAGGCTCAATTTTATCTATACATTAAGAGATAATCTTCCCGGGTTTGTAACCGTCTCTATACTAAGTGGTCCTGTGAGTACGCGTGAAGAGGCTGCGGCCGCTACCATCGGTACATTTACGGGTACGAACCAGCGAGACCCTAGCGAGTATACCTCGGGCTCTATTACCTTTAACTCGGGGGATAGTGATGAGATCGTTATTTTCTTCTTCAACAACAGCTCTGTAGAGGCTAGGTTGGATGATTTCTCTATTTCTCCCACGGTAGCTACCGTTATTCCTCCTACCGCCTCATTTTCTTTTGAGCCAAGTGAAGAGGATGCATTAGAATACACCTTCATAAATAACTCGATCAATTCAGAAAACTTTGTTTGGGACTTTGGCGATGGAACGGAAGGATCAGAAGAGGAGAATCCTACACACAAATTTCCTTCCATTGATACCTATACGGTGACCTTGGTAGCTGAAAGCCAGTTTTTAACGGATACATTCAGGGTAGATGTAGTAATACCGGACCCAGTCGCCGCATCCTTTGAGTATGTTCAAGACCCGGATAACTTTTTGACCGTATCCTTTACGAATACTTCCCAAGGTGTAGATACTACCGACCAAGATGAAGTTAGGGTGTTATGGGATTTCGGGGATGGATTTTCCTCCACGGTAGAAAACCCGGTATATACGTACGCAGAAGAAGGTTTGTACAACGTAACATTAACTGCCACAGGTGTATCTGGAGTGACAAGCGTTATTACGACACAGTTGATGATAAGTCAAAGCTTGATAGCCACTATTAACAATCCAAGTTTCGATGATGAGTCGGTGAGAAATGATAATACCGAAGCCTGGAGAAACAGAAACTTGGAAAGTAGTGCTGACGCACTGTTTGGCGATGGAACATGGACTACCCAAACCACGACTACCGAACGAACCGGTTTATATGCTGCCAAATTACCAACTTTTCAAAGTGAGAGCAGCGGTGAAGATATAGATCTGAATAGACGCAGATGGTTGTACCAGGCCATTGAAGTTCAGCCAAATACAGAATACACTATTTCATGCTATATACGTAACAAAGATGCAAATGCAGGCACCACGGTGACTTTTGATATTTACAATGCGCCATTTGATGATGCCGCATTCATTGATAACCCGGGAGATCGAATTATTGCTACCGAAGTTTTCAATGCCTCAACAGGCCACGATACAAATAGCTACACCCTCGCTTCCATAACCTTTAATTCAGGTGCTAGTTCCGAGGTAGTTCTATTTATCACTAATGATTTTACTTTAAACGGAACAGAAGATCAGGAATCTGAAACCTTCTTAGACGATTTCTCCATCGAATAACAGGCAAAATAAAAACTGATAATCACTACCCCACTCCATGTGGGTGGGGTAGTATTTTTATCTCATAGGTGCTGATGTAATCATTATTTGTAAGTGTAAGGCCATGATAAAGATTCTTCAGAGGCTCTAATAAAAGTATTCATACATCAAACATGACACTAATGCTGAAGAGTCAAGCACAAATTTTACTGTGACCAATATGGATCAAGGAACATTGCCAAAAAGCTATGACTAAACGATTTTATATATTTCTCGCTTTTATTTCAATAAGCCTGTATCCTGCTTTCGGACAGGACATTGACTTAAGCCACTGGAAGGTGACCATACCCACAGGCAGGCCTACCGAGGTAGAGCCGCCGGAAATTCTTGACTTTGAGAATAATGAGACCCTCAAGCCATTTTTCTACAAGGACAAGACAGATAACTCACTTGTATTTTATACTTACCCCGCCCAAACCACCCGGAATACCAAATATTCCAGGACCGAGCTGCGTGAGCAGATGGAACCGGGTAGCAACAATGTCAATTGGACATTCAAGCAGGGAGGTCAAATGCGTGGGACCCTGGCGGTACCGGAGGTTACGCAGGACGCTGTAGGAAATTATCACAGGGTGATCATCATGCAAATTCACGGTCGTTTGACCAACGAACAACGAGACCTGATCGGGGAAGACGATAACAATGCCCCTCCTGTTTTGAAGATCTATTGGGATGAGGGCAAGATCAGGGTAAAAACCAAGGTACTCAAAAACCCCAACGCATCTGGCAATGAAATTCTACACGAAAAGGCCTGGGGCGATGATAAAGGCAGAAACTTCAAAGAAATAGTAGGTACCGGCAAGTTTACGCTCGAAGTAAAAGTAAGCGAAGGACGTATGGAAGTATCCCTGGATGACAAAGAGACTTTTGTATATGACGGCATTCATATGCAGAAGTGGGGAGTATTTGAAAATTATTTTAAAGCGGGCAACTACTTCCAATCCCGTGATGCCGGATCCTATGCCTACGTGAAATATTATTCATTGGAAGTAAAACACTAACACATGACACTGATAAGAATTACCCTATTGATCGTATTCCCCCTGCTGGTTTATGGACAGCAAGCGGGCAAAATTGACCTTACCCATTGGAAGCTTGAACTGCCTACCGGGTACACCGCATCGGGATGGAAGCTCTCTAACTTTCAGCAAGACAAGTTTGCTCAACCCTTCTTTTACCTGGATTCAATAGATGGAAGCCTAGTGATGGAAGCTTATCCAAGCGCTGGAAAATCAAAGGCGAAGTACACGAAAAACAGCTTACGCGAGCAAATGATACCTGGCAAAAGCAGTAAAAACTGGACCCTGCAGGAAGGAGGCATACTCACCGCAGAATTCCAGGTCACTGAAATGTCGAAGGAAACTCCCAAGAAATATCACCGCACGCTCCTTTTCGAGGTCCAAGGCAGAACCTCGAAAGAACAGAATGAGAAATTGGGAAGAGAAAAAAGCATCTCGATACCCTTACTAAAAATTTATTGGCAAAATGAACGAATTAGGGTCCAGCGGAAAGTGCTTAAAGATGAAAGTACGTCAGGGCAGGACTTATTCGAGAAAAGTGCCTGGCAAGATGACCCGGGCAGATACTTTAAGGGCAATGTGTCTTTCGAAAAAGCAAGCATAAAAATACACGTGGCTGATGGAAGAATTGAGGTCCATTTAAATGACCTCAAGCCGATGATCTACAGGGACGCAAGCATCCGGAAATGGCCATTTGAAAACTACTTTAACGCAGGCAATTACTTGCAAACCAAAGAGCCCGGCTCAAAGGCTGTCGTGAAACTTTATCAATTAGAAGTTACACATTAACATGTTAAAAAGGACGCTGTTCATAGGTGTTGGACGGCTGGTTTTCTCTTGCTCGCAAGAGAAGGCCGGTCCGTTCATCAAGAATAAATCAGCATTCAATAGTGCCCTTCCCGGTACTGCCTATAAGATGCGTTAGTCGTCACTAACACTATGGGCCGATGGAAAAACACAAAAACAATCAAAACAAAATAAACCAAAATTTATACTATGAAATTGAAAAATAAAGTAGCAGTAGTCACCGGCGGAGCCCGGGATATAGGACGTGCGGTCTGTGTTAAACTGGCAGAAGAAGGGGCAAAAGTGGTGGTGAATTATTTCGATGATGAGACTGACCGGGACGCTACCCTGGAAGCCATCAAAAGCGTGGGAGGTGAAGCCATAGCCGTGTATGCCGACGTTACCAAACAAAAGGATATCGACAACATGGTGGCAAAAACGAAAGAGGCTTTTGGAGATAAGCTTGACATTCTTGTGAATGTGGCGGGCGGGCTGTTTGCACGTAAAACCATTGATGAAGTTGACGAGGATTTTTACAACCTGGTAATGAACGTCAATTTCAGGTCCACCGTATTTGTAACACAAGCTTTTAAACCCATGATGGGCAAAGGCGGGACGATCATCAATTTTGCCTCGCAAGCAGGAAGAGATGGTGGTGGACCGGGAGCATTTTTATATGCAGCTTCAAAAGGAGCAGTTTCTACGTTTACCAGGGGGTTAGCGAAGGAGCTAGGGCCACAGGGTATCCGTGTAAATGCATTAAATCCCGGGATGATCGCCACGAAATTCCATGATGATTTCACGAAAGACCAGGTAAGGGTGAACGTAGCTAACGCCACACCCTTAAAACGAGAAGGCACCGCCAAAGAAGTAGCTGATCTCGTCGCCTATTTGGCCAGTGATGAAGCTTCATTCTTAACGGGGAATAATGTTGACATTAACGGTGGGCTGGCATTTTCTTAAATCATAACAAGATAAAAACATGAACAAAGTAGTAACCTTTGGTGAACTCATGCTGAGGTTAGCACCTCCCGGTTTTTTGCGATTTTCGCAAACCAACTCCTTTGATGTCGTGTATGGAGGCGGGGAATCCAATGTGGCCGTATCCTTGGCAAATTATGGTGTACCTGTAGATTTTGTAACTCGCTTGCCTAAAAACGACATAGGAGAGTGCGCCCTGATGGAAATGAGGAAAAGGGGTGTAAATA
Organism: Fulvivirga sp.; assembly: GCA_028280565.1. Classification (GTDB taxonomy): domain Bacteria; phylum Bacteroidota; class Bacteroidia; order Cytophagales; family Cyclobacteriaceae; genus Fulvivirga. Next base: position 6,101 of record JANQLQ010000206.1, on the reverse strand, counting down.
CACAAAACATAGTATTTGGTGGTGATAGATTAGGTATTTATTTCCTAGAGACCGGTGCGGTAAGCCGGGGCAGTAAAGTGGTATATGACCGCGCACACTCTGCCATGGCGGGCATAGCGCCGGGCATGGTGGATTGGAAAAAAGTGTTTGAAGGAGCATCCTGGTTCCACTGGACCGGGATCACCCCTGCTATTTCACAAGGTGCCGCCGATGCGTGTTTAGAAGCAGTAAAGGTAGCCAGCAATTTGGGAATAACGATTTCCACCGATTTGAATTATCGCGCCAAACTATGGAAATATGGCGGGGACCGCGAAGCCATCATGACAGAGCTTACCTCCTACTGTGATATCATCCTTGGGAATGAGGAAGACGCTGAAATGCATTTTGGCATCAAGCCTGAAGGGATTAATGTTCAAACGGAGGGTCACAACGTGAAGGCAGAGGCCTTTCTTTCGGTCTGTGAGCAGATGATGAAGAAATTTCCCAGGGCTAAGAAAGTGATTACCACGCTGCGGGGTTCAATATCCGCATCGCATAATACCTGGGCCGGTGTCCTTTACGACGGGCAGAAAATGTACGAGTCTTCTCAATACCAGGTGACACACATTGTAGACCGTGTAGGCGGTGGTGATTCCTTTATGGGGGGATTGATCTACGGCCTGCTCAAATATCCCGACGATGACCAAAAGGCATTGAACTTTGCCGTAGCAGCTTCTTGCTTAAAGCATACCATTAAGGGAGATGCAAACCTGGTCACAGTTCCCGAGGTAGAAAAGCTCATGGGCGGAGATGCCTCAGGCAGGGTAGCCCGGTAATTCGTGGGACAAGTTCTAAAAAGTATATTATACTATGGCTAGATTTTCAAGGATCCATGTATTCAGCGAAATGGAGAGAACAGGGCTGGTGCCCTTGTTCTATAATGCTGATATAGAAGTAAGTAAAACCGTATTAAAGGCTTGTTATGACGGCGGGGCACGGCTATTGGAGTTTACCAATCGTGGAGATTACGCGCATGAGGTTTTTAATGAATTAAATAAGTACGTAGAGAAAGAGTTACCGGGAATGATCATGGGAGTAGGTTCGGTTACCGACGCCGGTGCCGCCTCTCTCTACCTGCAAATGGGCGCTAATTTTGTGGTTACCCCAGTTTTGCGAGAGGACATTGCACTGGTTTGTAATCGTAAAAAGGTGTTATGGTCGCCCGGGTGCGCTTCTTTGAGTGAAATTTCCCGCGCTGAAGAGCTCGGATGCGAACTGGTGAAGCTATTTCCCGGGGGCACCTACGGGCCTGGCTTTGTAAAAGCAATAAAAGGACCATGCCCTTGGACTAACATCATGCCCACAGGCGGGGTCGCTCCCACGGAAGAGAATTTGAAAGGATGGTTTGATGCCGGTGTTACTTGTGTAGGAATGGGCTCAAACCTCGTTTCAAAAGAAGTGCTGGCAAACAAAGATTTTGCAGGGCTCACTGAAACGGTGAAAAATGCTTTAGCGCTCATCCAGGAAATACGCAGATAGCATATCGCTCACTATCTTATAAAAGGGGGATACGGTCCTGTTAGAGATTGGCTCCCCTCTTTTATTTTAAAACCAACTGGCGCAAGTTTGCAACTTGTGCCTTTTTATAATAACTAGGGTTTGTAACCCGGCTAAAAGATAGCAAAACCATCATCTTTCAATCAACCCTATATCAATACAACACGATACCGACCTTCAACGATAGTCTTCACTTGCGTAAACGCAAGCAACTGTTTCAAATTACATATTTCAAGGATGGGCTAAATCCCCCTCTACAGCATAGTAACCGGCGGCATATATTGGGTCAAAGGCAAGCCAGTCTTCGACAGTTCATTAAACCCTCCTTTAACATCCGTAATGTTGGCGAAGCCTTCCGATTGGAGAATAGAAGCCGCTACCATGGACCGGTAACCACTTAAACAATGCAGAAAGTAAGGTGTATCGCGATCTAACTGCCCACTATTTTTATTGATAAAATCCAGTGGAAAGTTAGTGACCCCATGAATGTGCTGGCTTTCATATTCACTGGCTTTCCTGACGTCGAGCAACTTCACAGGATCACCTTGTTTTATTTTTTGAGCCATCTCCCCTGCCTCGATTTGATGTACGGTAGCGATTCCTTTGCCGGCTTCTTGCCAAGCCTGAAGGCCTCCTTGCAAGTATCCCAAGGTGTTGTCATATCCTACTCTTGATAAGCGAGTAACAGCTTCCTCTTCCCTACCCCTTGGCGCCACGATCACGAGAGGTTGGCCTAGGTCCGTGATCAATGTGCCTGCCCAGCTGGCAAAAGATCCATCGAGGCCAATAAAAATAGCGCCGGGGATATGCCCTTGGGCGTATTCTCCCGGGCTGCGGGTATCTAAAACCAACGCCCGGTGATTTTTTACCCTCTCCTCCAATTTCTCGGGCGTCAATGCCGTTGCCCCGCGCTGTAGGATCGCATCAATGCTCTCGTACCCAGTCTTATTCATCACCGCATTTTTCGGGAAATATTGCGGGGGTTCCACCAGCCCATCCGTTACCTCTTTAACAAACTTGGATTTTGGCATATCGCTGCACAGGGCGTAGTTGAACTTCTTCTGGTTCCCCAGGGTATCACTAGTTTCTTTGGACATATTCTTCCCACAAGCTGACCCAGCGCCATGACCGGGATAAACAATGACATCGTCCGCCAAGGGCATGATCTTATCTCGAAGGCTGTCAAAAAGATGACCTGCCAGGTCCTCACGGGAAAGGTCCGTTTTCACGGCCAAGTCGGGACGGCCCACATCACCAATAAACAGGGTATCCCCGGTGAAAATACAATGATCTTTGCCCTTTTCATCACGCAATAAATATGTGGTGGACTCCATAGTGTGTCCCGGTGTATGAAGCACTTTCAAGGTTACTTCACCTAGTTTCAGTTCTTCCCCGTCTTTCGCCACATGGGCTTCGAAGGCAGGCTCCGCGGTAGGCCCGAATACGATGGTACCCCCGGAACGTTTCGCAAGGTCAAGGTGCCCGGACACAAAATCAGCATGAAAATGGGTTTCTAAGATGTACTTGATCTTTGCCCGGCCCTTTTGAGCCCGCTCTAGGTAGGGGCTCACTTCCCTTAACGGGTCAATGATGGCTACTTCACCTGCTGACTCAACATAGTAAGCCGCTTCAGCAAGACAGCCGGTGTAGATCTGTTCTATTTTCATTTTCCGGGATCTTTGGATTTAATGCCGGCAAAGCTACTGCCCTGAAAGAATAAAATCAGTGACAATTATCACCTAACCACCTCAACATTGGTCAGGGGTCCAAAAGATCAACGGGCCTTTGTTCACGTCTATGAGAGGTAGTGTTAAGTTAAGTGATTTAGCGGTTAGCTACTATTTCCTAGCACCTTCTTAAAGTCGGCAGTCGGCAAAGTGCAATCGGCAACCCTATATTTTTTGCCTACTGCCCTTTGCCAATTGCCGACTGATCAATACCTTGAATATAGCTTATCCTGTAACCGATACCTCATTTGAGGCTTGACTGGACACTAGGACTACTTTACCAGGTTTAAGTAATTGATAATGAGTTTTGTAGTTTCATGCCTAGTGCAAGCGAGTTGTAAAGGATGGGTGGTTCACATCCTGTTCTAAATCTATCCAAAACCTATACCTAAGAACGTCATTCCTTGCAGCCCGTGTGTTGGGCTGGGCGTGACAAGGAATCTGTGAAGTCGTGAAACGAAAACCCAGTATACAAAAAAAAGTGCACGTTCAAAGACACAGCAGATTCCTGCTCTCACACATCGCTCACCCTGCAAGGCCGGCAGGAATGACGATAAAGAAGGTTTTTTTCGTTTTTGATAAGGATATCTAATGGGCTCTCTTATCTTTAAATTCTTGTCTATCAAACAATTGAATCTAACAAAGTAGTCCTAGGATATCATTGAAAATTCAAGTGGCGTATCGAGGGGGGACATCCAGGAACAGCGCGGCACATTTGAGGCTAGTGGGTAAGCGGCCTATACGGGCAGGGCAGTGCGTTTAGCGGGGAAAATGGGCTTGGTTGCTGGCGCCTTTTTCTTTTGTTTCGTTTTCTTTTGGGCGTGCAAAAGAAAATGAAAACTGGACTTAGAACCATAAAATCCCGCGTATACCGCTCATTTCGAGGCTCCCATTACCCGAAACATCCGAAAAATATAGCTTAACTTACCAAAGTCAAACGTTCTACTACCAAAGCTAATTTTCAAGAACGCCCTAATTTTCCGGTCCTGTTCTCCAAGTCGACAGCTAGCAGTAAACCATCGGCACCCCCCTATTTTGCCTACTGCACTTTGCTTATTGCCGACTGGTCAAAAACTTACCAACACTGCAAATAAAGTCCATCATCTAATCCCATCCACCATTTGAGGGTCAGCTTAACACTAAGCTCTGCTTAAGATGAAAAGGATGCCTTTATTCCAAGGTAGTAGGACAAACATACTCCGTTTTAGGTACGGATGTTTCCGATAGAGCCTTGAAGCCCCCAGCTACGTCGACCAGCTTTTGAAACCCCCTGCCTTTCAAGATAGAAGCAAAGATCATAGACCGGTACCCTCCCGCACAATGTATAAAATACTCTTTGTCTCGGTCTAATTTCCCCATGGTATCATTGATAAAGTCCAATGGGAAATTTTCCGCCGTTTTGATATGTTCCGAGTCATATTCAGAGGGTTTCCTAACGTCAAGAATGTTGAGCGAAGGATCATACGCCTGGGCAAATTTTTCCGCGGGAATAGATGTGATACTATCCGTTTCTTTCCCAGCCTGCTGCCAAGCTTCTACCCCACCCTTTAAGTATCCCAAGGTATTGTCATATCCTACCCTGGAGAGGCGAGTGACTACTTCTTCTTCCCGTCCCTCGGCCGTGATAAATATGATCGGCTGCTGCAGGTCGGTGATCAGCGCACCTACCCACGGGGCAAAGCTTCCGTCTAAACCAATGAATATGGAATTAGGAATGTGCGATGTGGCAAAGGCTTCCGGGCTGCGGGTATCCAAGACCATGGCACCTTCATGGTTAGCCATAGCTTCAAAAGTATCTACGTCCAGGGCCACACTCCCTTTTTTTAATACTTTTCCAAACTCATTGGCCCCAGTTTTATTGAGTTCCACATTCTTGGCAAAGTATTGTGGCGGGGGTAAGATCCCCGTAGTGACCTCTTTGATGAATTCTTCCCGGGTCATACCGGGTTGTAGCGCATAGTTCACCTCTTTCTGGTGCCCCAATGAATCGGAGGTCTCCTTGCTCATATTTTTACCGCAAGCTGACCCTGCGCCGTGGGCTGGATAAACGACCACATCATTAGGCAGGGGCAATATTTTTTTACGCAAACTATCATAAAGCATCCCGGCCAGGTCCTCCTCGGTAAGATCAGATTTAACCGCCAGGTCAGGCCGGCCCACATCACCTATAAACAGGGTATCCCCGCTAAAAATGGCTTGCTCTTTGCCTTTTTCATCGATCAAAAGATAGGTCGTACTTTCCGGGGTATGGCCTGGCGTATGCAGCACTTTGATCTTGACCTCTCCTAGGGTGAATTCTTCCCCATCCTTCGCTTCATGGATGTCGTATTCCGTTTTGGCTCCCGGTCCGAAAATAATTTGGGCGCCCGTTTGCTTGGCCAAGTCTACATGTCCCGATACAAAATCCGCATGGAAATGCGTCTCGAAAATATATTTGATCTTGGCATTGTTCTTTTCAGCTTTCTTAAGGTAAGGAGGCGTTTCTCTTAACGGATCCACGATCGCTACCTCACCCGCCGACTCGATGTAATAAGTGCCTTGTGCCAAACACCCGGTATATATTTGCTCTATCTTCATAGTTCCAATGCTTTATTCAACAAACACAAGTACAAATATAATGATTCTTACGGCCTTGGTTAGTGATAAAGGTTACGGTGATCTGTTGATCCTTAGGGATGGATTGATTCTAAGCTATGTCAACAGTTTGCGCGTTACAGGCTTATGTAAAATCAGAAATAGGAAATTACTGGTATCCGGTTAAAATCAAGTTTTCCAAAAAAAGGCGGTTTCACAAAGAATCAAGGCGAATTTTGGGCGTACTGAAAATGACCCCTCAAT
>JANQLQ010000173.1 GCA_028280565.1 Fulvivirga sp. | reverse complement strand
GTTTTCATTTTCTTTTGCACGCCCAAAAGAAAACGAAACAAAAGAAAAGGGCGCCAGCAACAAAGCCCATTTTCCCCGCAAAACGCACTGCCCAACCCCTATAGGCTGCTTACGCACAGGCCTCAAATGTGCCGCACTGTTCCTGGAGGTCTCCCCTCCATACGCCACGCCACTTGAATTTTCAATGCCTTCAACTAGTGCGCATTTAGCGGAGCGTAATGCGTACTTATCGAGGCAATAGGATTTGTAATCCGGGCGATCTCGTTTGTGCCCGATGATCATATAAAAGGGCATCTTTGACAATTAGTTTTGATAGTAAAACGTTTGTTTTTGGCAAGTTAAGCGACATTTTTAAAATGTTTCGGGCAACGTCAGCCTTGCAATGAGCAGTTCAAACCGGTTCAAGTCAAGTAGGATAATTAAGATCCCAACTTATCGAAATTACTCAATTCGGCTTTGAGCCAGCCTGGAAGTTCAATCGTTCTTCTTTCTTTTAGGTCAAACATTACTTGGGTGCTTTTACCTTCGGCATGTACGAAGCGATCTTCATTTTCTTGGGATGTGACCAGGTAGTCCAATTCGAAGCTTTTGGTTCCTAGTTTCCCGGATTTTACCCAAATCTTCGGTTGGAGATCCGTTAGCTTCAGCTCCTTTTTGTAGTTACAGGTGATGTTAGCTATGAGGAACATATTTTTGTGCCAGTTCCACGACGGGCTTGCCTCAGACATATACTTGCCCCGGCCTAGCTCAAAATATTGTATGAATACGGAATTGTTCACATGGTTTAGAGGGTCTAGGTCTATCCACCTGACTTGCAAGTCTAGGCTAAACCGGTAATCTTTTGCTTGATTTTCATCCATGGCGGCAAATATGCCAGGATTTGGGACTATTCGTAGCCGCTTTCGCAAAAAGTTTAACCTGTATTCAATGCCGTTTGGTTAAGCGTATCCATCGCACCTCTTACGTCTAAAGGCGTAATCCACCGCCCGGTTGGTTCCCATTCAGCTTTAGGGGTGAGCCCTGGCCGTAATTAGGGCATCCTTTAAAATTAGATTTGGTAATAAACATCTATTTTTTAGTAAGAAAGGTGACATTTTTAAGATGTTCCGGGTAGTGCGAACCTTGCGACGAGTAGTTTAAGCGGGATTTCGTGGTTCTAAGTCCGTGTTCATTTTCTTTTGCACGCCCAAAAGAAAACGAACCAAAAGAAAAAGGCGCCAGCAACCAAGCCCATTTTCCGGGCAAAACGCGCTATCCAGCCCCTATAGGCCGCTTACCCACAACCCGTAAATGTGCCGCGCTGTTCCTGGATGTCTCCCCTCCACACGCCACTTGATTTTTTAATGATGCCTCAACTTAACGGCATTGAACCTGGTTTATACATTAATATCCAAAGTACTGTTTGCCAATCCCTGCGAAAAACATGGAACCTGCAAACGGGAACCAGGAGCTAAAAAAACAGGAACATAATGATCATCAACTCATTTGGCCCGCTAAACAGATCCCCCCTCAACGAGTATGGACTTCAATTTTACTTGGTTTTCACGGATTTCTTTTTTGAGAATACCGAACATATGGAGAAGTGCAGTTTCCCCCAGTTTTTTGCCACTGGTCTCTACGTAGGTGATCTCCGGGTAGTACAATCCCGGGAAAAAGCCATTACTCATACACATGACCCCAATATCTCCGGGTATTTTCACCCCCAATACCTGCAAAGTTTTCATAGCGCCAATCAGTATCTCATCAGTCATGCAAAATATGGTGTCATAGTTCTTGCTTTTTGACAGGACATCTTTAACAATTTCGGACGATTCTTGCACTCCCAGCGCATGGTGGACCTGGATATTGCTTAGTGCCCCCCTGGCTTCAAATTCCTGTGTAAATGCCTTTAATCTCTGGCGAGTGATGGAAAGATGATTGTCGCCAAAAAGCGACAAGATCTTTTTCTTCCCTTTGTCCATCAAATAGTTGGCACTGATTTTCGCTGCTTTTTCATCTTCGAAACAGATCTTGTATCCAATATTTTCTTTAGGGACCCTGTCCACGAAGATCACCGGGATACCCTGTGCATTGAGCTTTTCAAAATAATCCAAGTCCCTTGTGTTTGTAGCCAGGCTTACGAATATGCCGTCGACTTTCCGCTGTTTGCAAACTTTTAAGCTGGATAATTCCGCTTCGCTACTATCCCCGGAAACAAAAATGAGTAGGGAGTATCCCTCTTTTTTACATAGCCTTTCCACCGCGGTGATAAAAGAATCGTAAAAAAAACCAGTAAGGGAAGGTACGATAATGCCCAATTCTTTGCTGCTGCTGGTCCTTAGGCTTACGGCGTAGGCATTAGGCTCGTAGTCAAGTTCCTTTGCCAGTTCTAAAACCCTCTTTTTGGTGGCAGGGGCAATGTTAGGATGGTTTTTTAATGCCCTGGAAACGGTAGCTGTGCTCAGGTTCAATCTTTTAGCCAATTCGTATAGCGTGGTGGCCGTTTTCATAGAGGCAGTGGATTAGGTTTTAACGTATTATGGTGACCGGGTATTCGACTTCCAATAGTTCTCAATCCCCCAAACTGCAAAATAGAGAATCCTAATCATTAAGTATATAAAATTGTTTTATTAATTCCACCCCATCTTCATCTACCACTACGAGTTTGTGCTTGCCTTGTCCTTCGTAGATCTCCATTTGATGAAATTCTCGCGTGGTTCCCAAATAAACGCCATTGAGGTGCCAAAAGAGCTGCTTTTGGGGGTTGCGATGGGCTACCTCGAACACAACGCGTCCTTTACTGCCGTCTAGCTGCACCGGGATGTAAAGCTTGTTTGAATTTTTAGGGTAAATGAATTCCATCGTACTCATGGCATTAGGATCAAAACAATCCTCCCGTAGCGGGGGCAGCGTTTTGTACAAGGGTGCTTTTCTTTTGTAATACCACTCTTGGATAGGGGGCAGCATGAACCATTTTTTATGCTTGATCTTTGAGGGTCTTTCACAATAGGCATTGACGCGCCATCTTTCATCCGGGCTTAGGTGTACAACACGATGAAACGGGCAGGCGAGCGTTTTATTTACCGCCTGGGGTAACCATACAGTGTCTGCACCTTCACACCATTTGGAAGAACGGTAACCGCTTTTACTGCAGACAGACGCTTGGGTCATATCATCATAAGGTGGGTAAAACCATGTGGTGGGGCCCAGCAAGCTGAATAAATCAAACATAAGCGGAGCGGCAGAGGTAACACCTGTTAACCCGGGGCGACCCTCCCCATCTGCATTGCCCACCCATACCGCCACTACGTATTCAGGTGTAGTGCCAACAGCCCAAGCGTCTTTGTTACCGAAACTAGTCCCCGTCTTCCAAGCTACCCGCCTGCTCGAAGTGAAAGACTGCCAGCCGTCCTCACTCACCGGGCGGTTCACCTGTGTCATAGCTTCGAAAGTATGATATATGGCCCCTGGAGAAAGGTATCTCGCATTCTTTTGGGTAGCTTTATAACCAGTAGGTACTATGCCTACCCCGGCAAAACTTTTAGAAGGAAGGGCCATGTCTTGGTTGTTCAAAACACGCGCCATCCCGGCATACATGTGTGCCAAGTCAATTAACTTGGTCTCTGCGCCGCCCAAAATTAAAGATAGACCATAATGGCTGGATGGATAATGTAAAGTGGACATCTCTAGGTTTTGCAGGTCGTGGTAAAACCGGTCTACCCCGTATTGCTGTAATAGGCGCACAAAAGGTACATTTAATGACCTGTACAAAGCTTGGTCCGCCGAAACTGCCCCGTCAAATGTGGGGAAATAGTTTTTAGGAGCGTAGCCGGAGACATAAGTAGGTACGTCCGGCATCAGCATTTTAGGTAAAAGGATGCCATGGGTAAGGGCAGAAGCATACAAGAAAGGTTTGAGAATACTTCCTGTGCTTCGTTTGGCAATGACCACATCTACATCATTATTATGATCACGAGAGCCAGTGGCATTTCCCACATAGGCGAGGGTATTGCCATTATCCACTTGTACGATCAATGCTGCCGCATTGAATACTTGGTTACTTGCTAGCTGGGCGACATGGGTATTTAAGGTTTGTTGGGCCTGTCGTTGTAAATAATAGCGTAGAGAAGTAGTTGCTCGCTGGCCGGGATGCCTCACCTGCATCCTGTCCAGTGCGTGCCGTGCCTCTTGGGGTAAGGGTACAGGCCGGTCCGGGAGAGGCTCTAGTTTGGCAAGTTTACACGTTTGCTCATCGATGACCTGCTTTTCGAGTAAACGGTCTAATAAGCGGTCTCGTTTTTGCTTAAGCTGCTGGGTATTTTTACCCGGGTATAGCAACGAAGGTGCATTCGGTAACACGGCGAGCACGGCATATTCTGCCCATGACAATTGGTGAGAGGGTCTCCCAAAATAGCGCCAAGAAGCTGCTTCGAGCCCCACTACATTTCCACCAAATGGGGCATGGGCCACATACATGGCCAATATTTCATCTTTGGTGAAATTGATCTCCAAATGGATGGCAATTAAGGTTTCCAGCAACTTTTGAGAATAGGTGCGGGGCTTTCCGTTCCTTAACAGGCGTGCGACTTGCATGGTAAGGGTACTTCCTCCACTTACGATCCGGCCTTGGGCAAGATTAGTCTTGAATGACCGGTATAGAGATACCGGGTTAATGCCCGGGTGATGATAAAAATACTGGTCCTCAAACTGTAGCAAACAGGCTACAAATTGGGGAGGGATGGAGTCACCGGCGGGAAATCTCCACTGGCCGTCGTCAGCGATACGAGCCCCCAGTAACTCTCCTCGTTGAGTTTCCAAAACGGTGGCCGTGGGTACGTCAAAGGTCGGTACGGGGATGACGTAACGTGAGGACAGAATCAGCGCTAAAACCCCTGTTAAAAACCAATTAATTGATTTTCTCCGGATCCTTCTCATTGGTTTAGGTCATTAGTTCAAGATCATTCTTATACTTTCCACACGCAAACCCTCAATTCTAACCTGTGATGAGGGGCTATATCCTCGCTCTGAACAAACACCGTTCCAGAAATAAAGCTCGCCGTGTCTTCCTTCTCATTCTCCCGGTCTTACCACTTCTACCCACTGTCCTGCCTGCCTGGCAAAAATTTCATTGTCATACATCGACTCCGTTAACACCGCTGGTAAATAGTACCGGCCCAAGTAAGCTGCATTCAATAATACTCTAAAGGTTTTGGTATGCCCAGGCCTATTATAAGTAGTGTAACGGTTGAGGTCAAAATAGGTGAGCATACGATCGTCTCGAATATCTTGATAATCAGGCCGGTCAGCGTTATGTACGGATTCTACCCCGTCCATGCGCGTATTGAGGATCTCCCAACCGGAGGGGAAGACCTGTGTGAGCGCCATATCTTTCAGCCTGACATTCGGATTTTTGTGATTAATCGTTACTTCCGCCATAAAATCTGTTCCTTGCTCAATTCTTGAAGGATCCAGTGGGTTTCCATTCATAAGCTTGTAGCTAACACTCATTTGAAGATTTTGCGCCCCTGTAGTTTCGTTGCCTTGCGTGGGTTTACCCGATATCGCCATACGGGCAAAAAGCACACCTTCACCTTGGTTCGTGATGGTGACCTCGCCTGCTTTACCGCTTGACACATCTACGTCGATGAGTTTGATAGGTAAAGTAGAAGTCATGTTATCTTTCCTGCCGTTGATATCATACCGAAATTTCATCTCCTTAGAAGTGCCGCTTTCGCCAGCAAATTTTACCATGGCCAGTAAGCAGTAGGCAGTAGTTTGTGTGCTCATCCAATTGCTGCTGGAAAGTGAGCGCGATACTTGTTTTGCCAGCGTTATCGCTTCTTGTTTCCGGTTCATCACACTCATAGCTTCTAATATCATCGCATTATCACGGTCTTGGGAACCGTAGGTATAGCTATCGTTACCTTTGGTGGGCACATAGGTATCGATGCCTGCGATCATTTGCTGCCCCACATCGGGCTGACCGGCCAGGTGATAAGCAATGGCTAGTCGCCAAATGCCGGTAGCGCCCATTTTGTTGTCTGCTTTTAGGCGATTCATAGCTCCTATTTCAGGCTTTCCGGCGAGCGCCAGGGTATAAAGGCGGTACGACTGGGCAAAATCATAACGATAGTTTACATGACGTCCCCGGGAGTCGGTAGTGGTGATGGGACTGTAATTCCTAGCGGTACGTTTTTGGTATTGTACCCATTTATCTTTCATGCCCACCGGCAAGGTGAATCCCTTGGCCTCGGCCTCGAGCATAAAATGACCTGCGTAACTCGAGGCCCAATCGCTTGAATAGGTTCCATTCGGCCAATAACTGAACCCCCCATCATTATGCTGAAAAGTGGATAGCTTTCGCAGGGCGGATTTTACATTATCAGACATACGGGCCTCTACCCGGTTATCTACCTCCATGACATCATTGATGTAGAGTTGTGGGAAAGCCTTCGAAGTAGTCTGTTCTATGCATCCATGGGGATATTCTAACAGGAATTTCAACCTGCGCTCAAAATCGATCGGGGGCATGTTAGATAGCTCCAAGGTAGCTGAATTGGTGCCCTCTACCCCAAAGAGCTGATAGTTTAAGGTAGAGGTGCTGCCCTCTTCCACCAGTGCTTCTACAAAATCAGTGGTTACCGGGTTAGGGTTACGAACTTCCAACTCTATAGAGTAGGTGGCTTTTTCACGACCGCTGCTGGCGGTAATGGTAACTTCACCTTTACCTATGCCATCGGTCACCTCCAACTCGAAGTTTATCACCTTATCACCAGTTTGATCAAATTGTACATTTTGGGTAGCAACAAATCCCTTTTTGAAAAGCTCGTTTGCCTCGACACGCACTTGTACGTTTTTGATTTTGCTGTCCATGGCAAATAGGGTCACAGGCAGTTTTACCTTTTCTGCGGGACCTAATACACGAGGTAAAGTGGCTAGTACCATCAGCGGTTTTTTTACAGGTGTGGTCTTCTCTGCGTGGCCATAGGCACCATCCTGGCCAGCAATCACCATCGTCCTCACCGAGCCAATGTAATTAGGGATATCTATGATGTGCTTGTTGTTACCATTACTTTGCAGCTCGAAAGGCCCCAAGAACCGGACCATGGGCTTAAAACGATTAATGTCTTCTTTGCTGGATCCTTCCAGTTCTTCATCACCTCCTACACTGAGGAGGCGTTCCAGTTGTCCGCCATAAGCGCCAATAACGTGATCATAAAGATCCCATGTCTTTACCCCCAGCGCCTCACGAGCATAAAATACCGGGTGGGGATCGGGAGTTTTAAAACGTGTTAAGTCCAGCAGCCCGTCATCCACCATGGCAACCGTGTAGGTCATGGCTTTTCCCTCTTTTTCTTCAACTTCTATGGTGACTTGTGTTTCGGGTGCTAGTTCACCGGGCATTGTGATAACGGGTTCTAAGTGAGTGCCGGGGTCTTCCACTTTGATAGGGATCACTCCATAAAGCCGTATGGGTAAATTATTATCATGCTCATGAGGCTGTAGCATGGTTACACTGACATAGGCGTTGGGTGCCATGTTTGAGGTAATCGGGATCTCATGGGTGATCTCATCCGCATTTACCTGTAGCCATAATGCTTCCAATATTTTAGAGCCGGACTCTACAGTGAGTAGTGCGCGCCCTTCGCCGCTGGCAGGGACAGAGATCTTTGCAGTTTCCCCCACTGTGTATTGTTCCTTATCCGATGAAAACGACAGCATAGAAGCTCCGCCGGGGTTCTGTCGTTTGCCCCGCCCGGCCCATCCCGGCCAGTCGACATATACAATTCTTCCCGTACTATGTCCACTTTTTCGGTCCGTGACACGTATCATGTACCGGCCCCAGTCCGGTTTGTCGATTTTGAAAGCGAAAGAACCTTTGCCGTTCACCGTCTTAGCTTTGAATTTTTGAGCCCAGTCTTTGTATGAACTGCCGACATAATTGGCAAGATACTCATCGGAGGAGTCCCACCACCAGCGCCATTTGAGCTTGTAAATGCTTACATCAAGATCGCTGACACTTACAGGTTTTCCCTCGGGATTGACAGATGCCAGCTGGATAGTGTGCAAGGTATCGGTAAGGAGCATACCCCTACGGTCGCCTTCCGGTGTTTTTATGCCGATATAAGTCGAGTAGGGCGAATAAGGAATAGAGAACCGGTCTACACTAAAGTCGCCGCTTTCTTCAAAAACCCGTGTGACGAAATTAGCTCTTAACATTCCCGGCGCAGCATCTGTAACGGTGATGTTAGGAGATACGTTGGCCATGCCATTTCCATCAATATTACTATCGAAAATGACCTGTTCATCGGCAGAAAATCTTCGTGCCGGGTCTGTGAAAACATAGCCGGGATATGGATCAAATCGTGTTGTACCCTGCGTAAGTGTGACGGCTACCCTAGCCCTAAGATTACGGGCTGCTGCGCCATGAAGCCATGTTACTTTCATCTCTCCCTGTACTGCTGGCCGGTCTACGGCGAGCATATCCACCCCAAAATCCATATTCACCTTGAGTCGATTCGGTTTGATCGCCTCGATCTTTACAATTTTAGTAAAAGTGGCACCCCCCACTTTGGTCTTTACGGCCCAGTTGCCCGTAGGCGCGGTGGGTTCTGTAGCTACTGTAAAATTGAAAAAGCCGTTAAGCCCGGTGTTTTTGATCACCCTGTGAGTGACTTGGCCCAGGGGATTGGTCATTTCGAAGATCACCGGGTGCCCTTTGGGTAGTAATTTTGCTTTATCCTCCAATACTAGGTTAAGGAATAGTGTGTCTCCCGGGCGCCATACGCCCCGTTCTCCATAGATGTACCCTTTAATACCGTCCTGTATCCTTTGACCGCTTACATCAAACTGGCTTAACGATAGCGAGGAGCCGTCATCGAGCTTCAGGTAGCCGCGTTCCATTCCATTTCGGGCCACCAGTAAAAAAGGCTTGGTCTCAAGGTCTACCTCCAGCATACCACGCTGATCCGTAGTACCCGTTTTTATCTTTTGATTTTGAAAGTTATATACCTCTATTTCAATGCCTTTTAGAGTTTCAGTCGTGCGGATGTCCGTAGCAATGATCAAGATCTTCTTATCCTTACCTCCCTTGGCGACTAGGCCGATGTTGGATGCGAAAATATTTCGGCTCACCTTTCGGTTTTGCCGGTAATACGCGGTGTTGCAGGGGTTATCACGTTGCCTCCAGTCGTAGTCATACCCGTAGCCGTATTCGTCATAATAGTAATCCTCATAATAATCCCATTGCGAGCTTTCAACGTCTTCATAACTCTCCCACTGTTCTTCGATATTGGTGATACTGTCATCACCCTCTTCATTGTCACATGCGTAGAGTGAATAGGCCCTGCGAAATCCCAGCTCTACCCGGTAAATAGCGCCCGGCTCCTCGTTAATAAGATCCGCCAGGTCTAAGGTGAATTTATTCCAAGTACCATAGTCGATAGGGCTGTTGGAAGTAAGGTTTATTTTCTTTTTCAGGATTGGGCGTCCTACCCGTGTTAATTGTGAGGCACCATTCAACCGGTTAACTTGCAGGAACTGGGGGATGTTATTTTCGAATATCTTAACGATCTTAACATCTACCGCGCTGAGGTTAACAGCCTCGAAAGGGAACACCATCCCATCCGTACTCGGTAAGATCACACCGTTACCCACCATACGCACGGCGGGCTTCACTTCAATAAATTCGAGCTCTATTTTTTCAGCTTGACCAAGGTTACTTCCAGCTACATTTTTTATCCCCCGCTCCAGGTACAGAAATTTTTTCCCTTTTTGCCGGCTGCTGGTGTAGACCTTGACTTCGTTCTCCCCGATAACATAACGTAAATTAGAGGCGTCTTGTAAGCGTACCAGCCCCTCGAGGTCTTGATTTTTGCCTAGCGGGTCTGAAAACCGGATCAGTACATATTGCTCGGGAGATTGCACGACGGTAGTGCTCATCATCTTGAAATCACTGAGCGACGGGATCTCAAATTCTTTGTTGCCGCTTACGTTGACATCAATATCTTCCCCGGACCATTCCAGCAATACCGTACCTACAGCGTCCTTTCTTTTTACACTGTCTACGATAAAATGATGGTACTTTCCAGCGGGGTCATGCGTCCATCGAATGTTAAGCTGCTTATTGTCTTGTTCTGCGCGCAGTAAGGTTACAGCTTCATCTTCCGATAAATAATCTACGGATAGAATGCTACCTGTGAGGCTGTTCCACACCAGGTCATTCTCATTGTAAAGCTTGGTGCCTTTTATTTTCACTTCAAAAGATTGCTCCGGTGTTTGTACTTGGTAGTCAAACTCTTCGAATCCCCGCTCTACATCCAATACATCGCCTAAACTAAAAGTGACATCATAGTGAGTTGCGGACTTTAAAAGCTCCCCGGGGCGGAAAACGATGGTTTGGTTATCCACCCAATAGGCCTTACCCTCGACAGAGGGTGAAAAATCGAACCAATCTTCTTCGATAGCCGCTTCGGGCTCAGTAAATTTTTTACTGGCCTGTGCCAACCGGATCGTTAATTCGGAATTTTTAGAAATGTACCCGGAAGTAAAGCCCAGGATGTATTGGCTGAAGGCAGGATCAATGTCTTTTGATTTTTTATCTTTTTTACAACTGAAGAGGGCAAGAAGCATCACACTGCTGAGGGTCAGTAAGCGTAATGATAAAGGTTTGATGGTCATAGGAATGGGTTCAATGAATTCGATTCAAAATAAGCATTAGATTTCTAATTTACTTGGGCTGAGCATGGAAATTTTAAACGAGGAGTCTTTTCAATCCTAATAAAAAATGTGATTGTTTGACTAGATCACACAAAAGATCAATGAAAAGTATTTTGGAAAATACAGGTATACAAGATGCTTAGATTTGTTTTGCTGCGATCCGACAGGGATTTTAATGGTTCGCAGGGCTAAGTTGTTTTAAATTATTAAACGGGGGCGTCGTAAAATGACTTTGCAAAACGGATGCTTTATCGCTGGTATGCTAATACAGCCGTAAAGTGTAAAAGGCCTGTGCCGGGAAAACTGCTGGTAGGTGAATATTGGAATTCCTGTAGTAGCAAATGATCATTTACTACTACAGGATTGACCCCTTGGTCCGGCAAGGACTAGTGTTAAGTTAATTGTAGTTAGACGGTTAGCTATTTTTCCCAATCCCGTTCTTAAAGTCGGCAATCGGCAATAAACAATCGGCAATCTTGTATTTTTTGCCTACTGCCCTTTGCCTATTGTCTACTGATCAATACCTCGAACATAGTTCATCCTTTACCCGATGTGTCATTTGAGACTTAACTTAGTGCTACTTCTTTTTCAGACTCAAACATTTTATAGGCAAGGATTTAACGATAAAGGAACCCGTTGGATATCCTCATCAAAAACGAAAAAACCCCTAGTTATCGTCATTCCTTGCCGCCTGTGTGTTGGGCTAGGCGTGACAAGGAATCTGTGAAGTCGTGAAACGAAAACCCAGTACACCCAAAAAAAGGTTCACGTTCAACGACACAGCAGATTCCTGC
>JANQLQ010000172.1 GCA_028280565.1 Fulvivirga sp. | reverse complement strand
GTTTTCATTTTCTTTTGCACGCCCAAAAGAAAACGAAACAAAAGAAAAGGGCGCCAGCAACAAAGCCCATTTTCCGCGCAAAACGCGCTATCCAGCCCCTATAGGCCGCTTGCCCACGGGCCTCAAATGTGCCGCGCTGTTCCTGGATGTCTCCCCTCCATACGCCACTTGAATTTTCAATGACGTACCGGGTTATTTCAGGATAGTCGGTCCTTTATTATAGGACGCTCTTGAAAATTAGCTTTAATAGTAGAACGTTTATTTTTGGTAAGTTAGGCTTATATTTTAAAATGTTTTGGGTAATGGGAGCCTTGAAATGAGCAGTATACACGGGATTTTGCGGTTCTAAGCCCGGTTTTTTTCGTTGTGGTTGCCCCAGGTGCTAGAACGGTCTATAGATCTCAGCGCTTGTAGCATTGCTTTGGGGGCGTCGACCGATTGACCTGGCACTAATTCTTCCAAAAGCCAGCGGGCCGCTCTTGTAAGGCTAACATTCCCGTAGTACCGGTCCCGTACAAAATGGACATACTTCAGCGCTGTGAACCCATTAAACCATTGAAAGAAATGCTTTTGGAACGTAGTCGGCGAAGTACTTTGTTTATGGAGCCTTTCCAGTTCATCGTGGAAATCTACGCTTTCTAAAAAAGCGCGGATACTCATGGGAAGGGATTGTAAAATATTCTTTACCTGCGGGGGAGATGCCTCATGGAATGCTTGGCAATGCCCAATGAATTTTTTGAGATCAATAAAAATCTGTGGGGAATAGCCTTCTCGTGGACGATGGTCGATCCAATCTTGAACGGCTTTTCCAGTGCCAAATGGAACTCGGTCAGAGGTGCGGGGAGAGGGAATAACACGAGTGGTGTTGAGTTCCGTAAAAGAACCTAAAGCGATGATCCTTTGAAGGAAATAAAAATCCTCACCCGCCTTACGTCGATTCATGCCGCCTTGTTTTTGATACGCATTGTTCCGTACCGCCATACTTGAGCCGATGGCCTGGTATGCCCCGGGAAAACCGGCAAATCGTAAAGCGCCCGTATAATACCGTAGAAATAGCTCGTAATGTATAATAGCTTCATACACCTCTGAAGGTAGTGCTCCATAAAGCGGATGTTCAAAATAAATGGAGCAGCCCGGTGTACCGGGATGGCGTTCAAAGTGCCCTTTTAACTCCACCAGGTAATTGGGATCACAGGTGCAGTCAGCGTCAAAGCAGGCAATAATGCCCCCATCGTTTTGCAGGTACTCATACCTTCTTGCCGCCTCATCCATGGCGATCTTACGCGCTAGTCCTACACCGGCATGTTTAGCCGGCAGGTCATCCAGGTACAAAATATGGAAATGCAACCCGCTGTCATTTGTTTTTTTTGCCCACGCTAAGGCTTCCTTGTATGACTTGTAATTGATCTCGGATACCTCGCCCGGTGTGTCCACTGGCTGGTTGACCAGCACGATCACTTCTACTGCGCAATTTGGACGGTGACAGGCAGCTAAAGCCTCCAGGGAGCGAAGCAAGCCTTCTTCTTTAAATGCAGGTATGGTTATGATCAGCCCCAGGCCAGGTCCAGGTTCTTGGGCAATAAGTACGTTTGGATAGGCGTATCTTTCCAGGTAAATGCTACTCAAGGAGCCAACCGGTTAATTTTCCATTGGTTGCCGTTTTTAGTATACACAATACGGTCATGGAGCCGGCTGGGTCGGCCTTGCCAAAATTCGATCGAAAATGGTTTGACTGAGTATCCTCCCCACTGCTTTGGCCGGGGCAGTACCTCTTGGCCTTTATACTTTTCATGGACCTGTTCTTCACGTTTTTCCAATACATCACGATCTTGGATGATCGAACTTTGTGGAGAGGTCCAGGCACCTATTTGGCTTCCGCGCGGACGGCTTTGAAAATATTCCGTGGATTTTTCTTCACTTACTTTTTCCACTTGCCCCCGAATGCACACCTGCCGCTCTAGTTCCGGCCAAAAAAAGGTCAAGGCGGCTACAGGATTGGCTGCCAAATCCTTGCCTTTATCACTCTGGTAATTGGTGTAAAATACAAAACCGTCATCTTCAATCCCCTTTAGAAGTACGATCCTCGCAGAAGGTAATCCCTTATCGCTTACGGTGGCTAGTGTCATGGCATTTACCTCGAGTACTTCCGAAGTGTTTGCCTCATCGAACCAGGTGTTGAATTGTTTAATAGGATCTTTATCGACATCCATTACATCGAGGGAATGACGCGTGTATTCTTTCCGGATATCTTCTATATTACCAGCCATCTTTGGATTTTTATTCAAAAATAAAGTGTTTCATTATTTATTGTTGTATCACTTTTAATAAATCAATCTTTTCTCTTTAATTGGCGTATAATTAAAGGGTTCCCAAATGAAGTTAAGTATTGAGTTAGCTTGTGACAGCAGCCCCGCTTGGGTAGAGGCGGTAATGAATGATTTTGACACTTTTTTGCAAGACCATGCAAATTGCGAGCGCAAAGCTTCAGCTATGGCTATGAGTTTTGTGGCGAAGTATCCTGACCGGCTAGAGATCATCCCGGAACTGATCGATACGGCTGTAGAAGAGTTGGAGCATTTCAGGTCGGTATACGAGATCATGGAACAACGAGGGGTGAAGCTACCGGCAGAAATGGGGCAAGACATGTATGTGAAGCAATTGATTGATGGCTGTCGCTCGGGGCGTGATGACCGGTTCTTGGATCGCTTGCTTTTGGCGTCCATTATCGAATGCAGAGGAGCGGAGAGATTCCGGTTAGTCTATGAAGCACTGGAGCCCGGGGAGTTGAAGCAATTTTATCATAACCTATGGGCTTCTGAAGCGAAACACGGGAATATTTTCGTAAAGATGGCTTTAAATTATTTTGAGAAGGATGACGTTTATAACAGATTAGAACAACTGAATACGATGGAAGCGGAAGTGCTCCGGTCGTTACCATTAAAACCTGCATTGCACTAGCTTATGGAATACTTCAAATTCAACAATAACTTAAAACCGGAAAAAGGCAGCTTGCTGATCTCTGAACCCTTTTTGCCGGATCCGAATTTCGAACGCACGGTGGTAATGATTTGTGAGCATAACGAAGATGGATCATTTGGTTTTGTGCTCAACAAAATCGCGGCGGTAGCTTTAGAGGATATCATCGAAGGTATGGAAGGTTTTGAGCAAGAAGTATTTATAGGAGGACCGGTGCAGCAAGATACGCTTCATTTTTTGCATCGGTCGGAAATCCTGCAAGGAGGCACGGAGATCGTAGAGGGATTGTATTGGGGGGGTGACTTTGACCAGTTGATGTCTATGATCGACACTCGCCAGATCGATCCCGCCGACTTTAAATTTTTCGTAGGGTACTCGGGCTGGGGCTCCGGCCAGCTGGAGGAAGAGCTATCCATAAATTCTTGGATCGTGGCGAGGCAGGCTACCCCGGATTTGGTGTTTGATGAGAAAGAAGATGTGCTTTGGAAAACCGTGCTAAAGCGCCTTGGGGGAAGGTTCAGTGTTTATTCAAATTATCCAATTGACCCAAGACTTAATTGAATGATTTTATTAAATTTACAGTAATTGACTATGTGAATGTGGCAACTATGGACAATGAGAAGGACATGCGAGAACCAAGTAAAGAAGATCACGAGGTTTCATCGGACGACTCTCAGGACAAGATAGTTGATGAGGGTGGTAATCAAAAAGAGGAGGACCGGCCTGACCAAAGCGTCGAGCAAGACCATAGTACCCATGACGAAACCAAAACCACCACGAATAATCCTGTTTTAGAAAATAACGAAGACAGCAATACTCCTGTACCCGGCGTTGACCCGCAGGAAGCTACTGTTGAAGCCCCGGGTTCCACAGGGAGAGATTTAGCACAGATTGGGTCTGCCATAGACGATGATCCGCCAGCTCTTGATCCAGGAGATGTTCAGCCGGGGGACGAAAGCACAAACGATCCCGTGCAAGAACAGGAAGCCACCGGAACATCACCCATAGTGCCACCGGCATCGGTCAAAGAAGATGATCCGTCAGCAGGTAACGCTGAACAAGGCGGAACGGTGGAAGACACCGGGACGGTGACCCAAGAGGCAGAAACCACAACCGAAACGATTTCACCCGGTGACCAGGAAACAGTTGAGTCATCCTTAACCCAACAAGTATCAACAAACACCGGTACCAGCGAGGAACCAGGGGAAACCCCTGTGGCTTCCCCGGAAGAGACGGCAGCAGGCACAGAAGTTGATGATAGTGTTGACCAAACCCGGCAGGAAAATGACATCCTTCCCGCTGACAAGTTAGCAACAGCAGGAGATACCCCGGGAGCAGATGTAGAAAATGCAGGAGATGTACCCCCGGCTGTAACCACTGGAAAAGACATAGAAGAGACGGTTGTGCCAGCAGGTGCACCACAAGATATTGGGCAGAACAGCCGTAGTGAAAGTGAAAAAGAAGGAGAAGGGAAGGGGCTCCACTCCGAGGAAGACCTATCTGAAAAAGATGCCCACGATGAACATGAGGATGAACACGAGGAGGTAGATTATACTACTCTCTCGAAAGAGGAATTGGTCGAATTAATAAAATCACTGGCTAAGGATGATAATGTTTTACGCTCCGACCGTATTGCCAAGCAGATCAAGCCACTTTTTGACGAGATCAAAAACAGCGAGCGGGCAAAGGCGTTAGAGCGGTTCCTTCAAGATGAAGGGAATGCGGAAGAGGATTTTGAATACAAATATGACGAGCTAGTTAACCGCTTTGATGCCAACTACAAGCTGATCAAAGACCGGAAAAGCCAGTATACCCATGAAAAAGAGCAGCAGAAAGAGGCGAATCTTATTAAAAAACAAGTGATCCTGGAAAGGCTTCGAGAGTTTGTAGATGCAGATGATCCGAACGTCAATTTTGATGATTTCAAAAAGATCCAAGATGAGTGGAAAAATGTAGGCCCTATCCCGGGTGCCCATGTAAAAACCCTATGGGCTAACTATAACGCACTTGTAGACCGGTTTTATGATAACCGTAGTATTTATTTCGAGCTTAAAGAGCTAGATCGACGCAAAAACCTGGAAGCGAAGCTGGAACTGTGTGAGCGGGCAGAGAAACTATCTACGGTAGATCATATTAAGGACGCTATTACCGAACTTAACGAGCTACACCACGAATTCAAACATATTGGACCTGTCCCCAAAGACGACCAGGAGGCTGTATGGCAGCGTTTCAAGGCAGCTTCTGATGCGGTCTATGACCGCAGAAAAGGCTTTGTAGAACAACTCAAGCAGGAACTTGATGCTAATCTTAAAGTTAAAGAAGAGCTGGCTGAAGCGGTGCAGCCCTTTACAGCATTTGATTCGGACCGCATTAAAGAATGGAACAGCAAGACCAAGGAACTCCTCGATATCCAGCGTAAATGGGAAGCGACGGGCGGCCTGCCCCGGAATAAGGCAAAAGAAGTGAACAAAAGATTCTGGGGAGCCTTCAAGACATTTTTTAACAATAAAGGAAATTTCTTCAAAAAACTAGATGCCCAGCGTGTGGGCAATATGGAGGAGAAGCGCGAACTGGTAAAGAAAGCCCAAGAGCTTAAGGACAGCGAGGATTGGAATAAAACGGCGGACGAGTTCAAAGAACTGCAAAGGAAGTGGAAGGAGATCGGTCCCGTCCCGGAAAAATACCGTGAGTCGATATACCAGGAATTTAAGCAGGCTTGTGACCACTTTTTTGATAACCGCAGGAAAAACCATGGGCAGGTAGAGAAGGAATTTGAAGAAAACTACGAGAAAAAGCTGCAGGTGTGCGCCGAGATAAGCACGATGGCAGATGTAAAGTCAGAAGACATAGAAAAGTTCAGGGACCTTCAAGAAGCTTTTAACGATATAGGTTTTGTGCCGCGTAGGAACATATCGGAAATAAAAACAAGATATGCCGAGGCTGTAGAGAAATACATCAATAGCTTGGAGCACTTATCCGGCGAAGAAAAGCAATCCCTTAGGGCTGAAAACCAGATCAATCGACTTATTGGCGGGCCTAATGCAGGTCAGAAGATCCACCGCAAAGAACAGTCTTTACGCAAACAGATCAGCCAGGTGGAAAATGATATTGCCGTCTGGAAAAATAACTTGGAGTTCTTTGCACAATCCAAGAAAGCTGACAAGCTCAAAGACGAATTCCAATCGAAGATCAACTCTGCAAACAACCAGTTAAAAAACCTCAAACAACAATTAAAGATACTCCGAACCGTATCTTAAAAATTTTCAGCGAGGTATTTGCATTTAATGCCAGTAACATTATTTTTGCACACGCTTTTAAAGAAAGCCTCTTAGCTACGCCAAAGGATATAAGGGATTTTCCACGCGTGGGATGAGTAGGACAAAGAATAGAAAGGAAAGCCTCCTTAGCTCAGCTGGTAGAGCAACTGACTTGTAATCAGTAGGTCGCTGGTTCGATCCCGGCAGGGGGCTCCATATTTATAAAAAACCCCGCATACGCGAAGTATGCGGGGTTTTTGCGTTTATAAGTGCTTCACAAATGCTTCACAACTCGCGTTTTGAGGTAGGGCGCTTCACAATAGCTTCACAAAAAACCATGGAACTATGAACTCAAAAAAAATCTATATCAGCCCCTATAAGAAAAAGAATGGGTGCTCAAAACTCTACCTGCAGGTATTGATAGGCAGGAGAAATAAGAAGCTATTTGACTTGGAATTGGAATGGCCAAAACAGCACTTTAATGAGGCCAGAGGTATCTGTATGCCTCGATATGAAAATGACCCAGACGCTGAAGATTACAATATCATCCTGGACGATGCCCAACACAGGGCCAACGAGATTTTTAAGTCTTACAGGCTACAGGACAGGCGAATCAACATGGACCTATTTACCCGGGAATGGTTTTCGGTTATCGACCGTAATGACTTCGTAAGTTACATGGAAAAGAAGATGCTCATGAGATTAAGGGATCGTGACATTAAAGACAGTACCTACGCTAACCACCAAAAGACCTTAGTAAAGCTGAAGGATTTCACCAATGAAATGCCATTTATCGAAATCGATTTTAACTGGGCAAAAAAGTTTGACTCTTTCTTGAAGAAGAATATTGTTAGTAGGAAAACCAATGGGATGAACGCTCGATGGACCCACCACAAAATTGTAAGGGCATATATGAAGCTTGCTACTAGCGAGGACCACATAAAATTTGAAAATCCGTATGATTACTTCAGCCCAAAAACCGCTGAAGGTACTTGGAAACCGATTTATGAAGAAGATCTAAAAAAGATTATCCAATATTACGGTAGTCATAAGGCAAATCAACAGGAAAAGCGGTGCCTTCGCCGGTTCCTATTTGCCTGCAGTACCTCAATGCGGATCAGTGACCTTATTCGTGTAAAAGAAAATTGGTTCCACAGCGATAATATACTTCGATACGTAGCTTTTAAAAACCGGGATAAACATAAGGTAATTGAAATACCTTTAGTAGGACTGGCACTAACGCTTTTTAATGATGCTATCAAGGATATGCCTAAAGGTAGCCGCTTGTTCTATACTTCCGAAGAACAATCCAGCAATAGGATGTTAAAGCGTATTGCTGACCGGCTTGGCATAACCCGGGATTTGCATCATCACGTCGGTCGGAGTACGTTTATTACTCTATACTTAAAAAATGGAGGCAACCTAGACATGGCGCAACATTATGCTGGTCATCACGATATACGAACTACGATGCTATACAATCATATCGACCAAGAACGGATTCGGAATGAAATCATTGATTTCGGATCTATCGTGTGATCGTACTTTCGGCATCTACCTCGTTACGGGCAGCAAGCGCCGCTTCAGTCTCGTTGGGATCATTAATAACTTTCAGGGTAGAGGCCCACTCATCGACCCGGGAGGCATAGAAATCCAACTTCTCAATAAGCATGTCCATTTTTTCCGCCTGTTCTTCAGCCTGTATAGTCGTATCGGGCAAAGCAGGTATACCTCCGCTGGTGGGGCCACCTTCTACAAAGGGTCTAGCTTTCAACCTCTCGGATTCAAGGAAAGAAAAAATATTAGCGTATTTAGGGCTCCGGATCATCCAGTTAGGGCCTACCCATTCAGGGCCGGCTTCTCCTATCACTCCAAGACTAGGTTTATCAACAGCACCACCGCTGGCGTAAGTGCCTACCTGATTCAACTGCTTACCAGCATATTTATAAATACCATCTTGTAAGACAAGTTTTAGCACTTCTCCACCTAATGTAGATCCACCGTCTTCAAACCTACTTGCGGTTTGAGCGGCAACAGTAGCGATACTTATTCCTGCACGTATTTTAGCTACCTTGGCTAACCCTGAGGCAATAGCTACTCCACCTGGTATGAGGGAATAGGCCGCATAATACCCGGCTATTTCCTGCTGTGTTTTGCGAATGATATTGCCAATTGCCAATGCACCCTGTAAGACAAACAAAGCCTTTTGAGCCGTTTCATTTTTCTTAAAAACCATTAAGGCTAGGTCAGTGAATTCAAGCAAAGATGAATGCTCTTGTTCCTTTAACAGTAACTTAGCTTCGTGCAGCTTCTTCTCATCCTCTAAGACACTGGTATTTTTGTCATTTTCAATCCTAAGAATCTCATTTTTCACCAGCATTGCCTGCTTGGTTTCGCCTAATCCCAATGCTTTTAACGTATCTAACTTTTTCCGGAGATGGGTAAGTGTTATGTTCTGAAGTGCGGCATTTTTAGAGTTTTCAGCTTCGAAAACAGCCAGTGCAGAATTTTCCCGGGCGAGCAATTCCCTTTCCAAATCCTCTTCAAACCTTTGCAATTGCTTTTCAATCTCCTCTTCGCGTTGTTCGGCTTCGGCTTCTTCCTTTGCGATCTTACGTTCTTCCTCCAAGATATCTCTTTGCTCCTCGAGGTTGGCTAAAAAAGCGGCTTCTTCTTCGGCGCTAATTGCTTTGTTGGCCAACACTTTTTCACGCTGTTCGTCCAACTTTTCTAATTCTCTCTCATGCTTGAAATCGATTAAGGCAAGCTCTTTTTCAAGGCCATCTGCCATAACATCAATTCGAAGTTGCTGTAGTGCTAATTCCGCATCTATCGCCAGCTTCTGGTACTCCTCTCGCTGTTTTTTGAGATCTTCCCGAGCCTTTTTATCAATTTTTTGAATTTCAACATTCTTTTGTTCCTCGAACTTTATTGCCTGTTCTACCTCCTGCGTTTTTTGAGTTTCATCCTCTTCCAAGTTTTTAGCATGCTCTTCTTTTTTCTTTTCCAAGTACCCTTTAGCAAAGGCCCCTGCAAGTCTTTTACCCTCGGTAGCCGCCAGGCCAATTGGGTTAGCCTTTAACAATCCCATTCCTATGTCCTTCAGCCCCCCAATCACATCTCCATCAAGTACTTTTTGGAAACCTCCTATAAATTCACCTACCGTTTCTTTGATTATTTTAAAAACCTCTTGTGCTACACTGGCTAAACCAGCAATACCGGCCCTAACATTTTCACTTCTATTATACAGTAACACAAAACCACTAACGAGTAATGCAACAGCCTTTATTACCAAACCAACCGGGTTAGCCGTCATAGCAGTGTTAAGTAACCTTTGGGCGATTGCAGAAGCCTGCAACGCTATCGCCCTGCCTTTCTCAATAGCAATATGCGTAGCAGTCACAGCTGTTGATGCTATAGTTTCAGCTTTCATGATCCCTAGGGCAATCCCAAAAAATGTGATGATATCCGCATTTTCTTTAAGGACTTTCGGGGCCTCTTTCATGGCCAATAAAAATGAAGTTGTAAACTGCACCAATGGCCGTAACGCGTCATTCAAAAATTTCCCTACGGATATCTGGACGCCCTCGTAAGCAGATGCGAGCGCCTTCGTATCTCCAGATAAATTATCAGTATTTGTAGCTGCCTGTTCAACGGCAGTATTCGTACCCGTGACCTCTTTGGTGTATTTTTGAAACAGTGGTATATTACCCAGTATAGCTTGCCCTGCATTGATGTTTTCAGTGCCAAAAACTTTGGCCATCGTTGTAGCATCACCTGTTACCTTACTGAACTCGGTAAGTCGTACTTCCAGTGGTTGGGATTTGTCAGCTACCAAGTCCATGTTTACACCCATAGCTCTCATCCTATCTACGGCCTCATTAGGTAGCGCTTTGATGGTTTGCATTTTAAGAAGTACGTTCCTAAGTGCAGTGCCTGCCTCGGCTCCTTTCACATTGGCCTTGCTTAACACCTCGATCAAAGCAACAGACTCCTCTACGGATACATTAAAGTTGGCTGCGGTTAGACCTGCTTTATCCATAGCTGCAGCTATATCCGGTATCTCCGCTGCACCTGCTTTAGAGCCTGCGGCTAATACATTGATAAGTCTACCGGATTCCGTAGCGGGTAGGTTAAACTGGTTCAGAGCACCGGCCAACGCTTTAGTAGCCGAGGGTAAATCTATTTCAGCGGCTTCAGCCAATGTAACTGCAGACTCAGTTACCTCGACTAATGCTTCTTTCGACTTAAGAAGTTCGGGCTTTGCAGATCCCATAAGTTTAAATGCCTCTACGGCCTGTGAAGCGCTTAACGTGGTAGTTTGTCCAATGCGTTGTGCTTCTGCTTCGTAAAATTCCAGGTCAGATCCTGTAGCTCCTGTCAATGAACTAAGCGATGAAAGTGATTTTTCAAACTCTTTGGCTGCATTAGAACTACCGGTGAAGAACTCAATCACTTTTGTAGAAAAAAAAGCTAAACTGAATGCCGCCGTCAAAGGACCTAATGTCTTGGTTAGTTTGGTCATGGCAGTTTCGGTGGCAAAAGCCTCTTCCTTTATCTTTCTTATATCCGAACGAACTTTCCTTAACTCCTTGGCCTTGTCAGCGTACTGCGTAGTCCCACGCTCAAGTTTTCTGAACTGGTTGGTTAGTACAGCGGCGGCGGCTTCCATTTCTTTCAAGGAAGCATTCACTCTTTTGCCATTAGCAATGATCTCGATTTTGCGCTGCTCGGTTGTAGTAGCCATAGAGGAATTTTAGCTACTAAATACGTGGGATAACGGTGCGAATCAGAGGACAAAAAAAGCCCGGTGTCAATAACCGGGCTTTAAAAGTAGTTTTGTACTACTTGGTTTTAGTTGAACGTTAGAGACTCCAAATACATATTGGACCCTTCAAATCGAACGATTAAATCGAAATTTTGGGTGACTTCCAAACCCAGTGAGTTTTTACTTTTAACCCAGGAATCAATTTGGTACTTCCAGTTTCCTAAGTGTTTGATATGCTTTAATTTCTGGTCAGCATCAGGATAATCTGCTGTGTTAGGACTTTTTAATTTCTGCTCTACAAACACGGTTGACTGATTATAAGCGTTCAACAGGTTGAAATCAGATTCTGGGTTTTCATCCTTGGAAGAACAACTTACCAAAACCATGAGCCAGAGTAGCGTATTGAAAATTTTCATTTTTCGTTTAAAATAATTCATCGAAAATTAGAAATACAACAGATCAATAATCAAACTTTCTAACAACACTTTTTGATTTCCCAAGCCCTCCTATTGCTTTCCAAAAAGTAAAGTGGAGAAAAGCAAAAGTTTACAATTCCCTCCAAGCCTCCAAGCACAGTTCTGGCAGGAGTTGACTAAATTTGAGAACTAATGACAGGTGCTAAATTTAAAAAAAGAATGAAACGCCTACTATCCGACTTCTTAATCCTCATCTTCGGGGAACCT
Source organism: Fulvivirga sp. (assembly GCA_028280565.1). Taxonomy (GTDB): domain Bacteria; phylum Bacteroidota; class Bacteroidia; order Cytophagales; family Cyclobacteriaceae; genus Fulvivirga. Next base: position 14,566 of record JANQLQ010000172.1, on the reverse strand, counting down.
AAAGATGATGCCGGCTATAGCTGGAAGCAAATTCTTTTGACCCTTATTGCCACGGGGGGTATTGTGATTTTGATCCTTATCTCGATGTATCCTTAGTATCAGGGGTGACATTGTTACACATTTTATACACTTTAATGAGTGGTTTTTGTGTCAATGGGTACACATTGTTACACATTGTAACACTTTCATACACAAATTACGTTATATTTACACGGACACTATAAACGGGTTGGAATCATGAATAGTGCAATTGATATTGCTTCCTTCTTTGTGAAGAAAGGAGTATCCCCCCTTCAATTACAAAAACTGCTGTATTATGCGCAGGTTTGGTTCTTTGTAAAAACGAACCGCTGGTTATTTTCCGATGAAATAAAAGCTTGGAAATATGGCCCCGTTGTGCCTGATATTTGGCAGCGTTTCAAGTATATGAGAAGGACGGACATTATACCTCATGATAGGCTTGCTCACAAGGATTACTCAGGTCAATTTAACGATCATTTGCAACAGGTATGGGATGCTTATGGGCATTTAACAGGATCGCAATTAGTTGACCTGTCTCATGGAGAATTGCCATGGCAATCTAGCCGTATAGGCTTGCTAAACAACCAGCCTAGTAGGAATCCAGTTGTTATAGATAAAAATACTACTAAGGATTTTATGTTGAACGACGGCAAAATACCCTTTATAAGTCCTCAACCATCCAGGGGCAACTACTCTAACAGGCATGTATAGTGGCCAAAAAGGGTCTGATTTTCAGGCAAAACAAGAAGCCTCTTGGCAACGAATCATTTCTTTACAAGCAGATATATAGCTTCATCCCGGAGTTTGACACCTTTTGTATCGTTAATGGAAACAAGCAGAAAAGAACAGTAAAGACTTTTATCGAGCTAGAAGTATATCAGTACAAGATATGCGTAATATCCTTCTTCAACGAAGGATTTGGCAAAGGTAAAGACAAGTACCGTGTTCGCTGTAAACTTGGCCCTGGACATATTAAGGCCATTATAAAGGGTTGCCTTGAAGCTTACTATCGCCTAATCGATAAAAAAGGCCATCACGCATTCATTTTTTCGGCAGCGAATGACATTAACGATGTACAGGAAGACAATAAAAGAAATTCAATATACACCCTCTACATTGATTACAATTTCAGAAACCGAGAAGATTATATCCAGGATGGATCGTTGAGGCTGAACACATTTAAGCTCGTACATAAGGGGTACGAGTTTAATCGATATTGTGACCGGTTCTTTGCAGATTTCGAAAAACGAGTTGAGGAGGAAATCAATTCGCCTGATGAAGATTGTAAATGAAATTTGCACACTTGAAAGCTCAAGCTCTTCATATTAATAGTTTGACCTACAACCTCAAAGTTTTTAGGTTTTGTCCTTCTTGTCGTGATGATTTTTTAGAAAGCGGATCAAATAATAGGAGGTAGCAGCCGCCGCAACTGGCAATACGTATTCGGAAAACAACTCGTGTATAATGGCAATGTCTAACCTGTCCGCTACATAAGAAAGCATACCTGCAGCGCCGCTGACTACGATTTCCAGTTTCTTCTCTACGAGTTTTTGTATCATTAAGCTAAGAGTGTTTATCCTATGGGACCGTTCGAAGCAAATGTGCCTATATGATTGGGGAAATCAGAGGACTACGTATTGATCACTACTTTTTTCAATAGGCTATCCGCTACTGCCTTCGTTACCTCATCCGCATATTCTAATTGCATCAGCTCTATGAACCTATGGCGCTGGGCAGCTATTTCACGCGTCCAGGGTTTGCGCTTCCTTCCGCTGCCCGTAAGCCTAGCCACGGTAGCGTCGCCTCGGCCTTGGCCTTTTCCTACGCCCATATCTGGAAATATTCCATAGTAGTTGTAAAGCAGCTCGGCTTTAATGCTGTCACCCCCGGAGAGCTCCTGTATGTTGCCATGGATGGACCGCACCAGCTCGCCAGTGTCCTGCACACGGAGTTTCTTCAGCTTGTTTTGGATTTCATTGACCGCTATCCGGAGCCAGCCTTCTGCAGTTTGTTTTTTGGACATATTAGTAGAGGGTTTTCATCAATGTACAGCTGACCGGCTGCAGGCCACGGTCTTTGGTGATCTTTGCTTTGTAGCTCTTTACGAGGTATTTTACCTGCTCGGTCATGATCTTACGCCTGAAGCTGAATGAAAAGAATTCAGGAGGTGTCATCCGGATATCGCGTTTTACTTCTTCGGTAATCTCCTTAAAATCGATGTAACTCCTGTAAAGCCGGTTCACAATGCCCTTGGATCCTCCCGGTCGCAGGCTGATGTTCATATTCTCATAATGTCCCTGGGGGTATGTGAAAGATCCAGCACTGGCCATCCCGTTGAACAATACAAACCTTAGGCTTGGGGTTTTATCGCTATTCACCCCAAGTGCCTGGCTGATCCCCTCTTGTGCCACTTTGGGGATCGTTTTATTTAGCCCATCACCGGTAGTGCTCATCAGCAGCGGGGCGGTACCGAGTTCAATACGTTCATCTGTGTTGCCTTCATCATACCTCATCCATTCCCTATCGTTTTCAAACAGCTGATCAGCACTAGCAGCTGCCTGCCGGAAACGGATGCCGTCATAATCGTTGGGTTCTACCCCGTAACGTTTTGAACTACGAGCATTAAAATCCAAGTAGGATTGATCTTCAAAAACCTCTTTCATTTCTGAAATGGCCACGGTGTTTGTAGCCGGATCCACCTCGTATTGTATGCCAAACTGGAGGCCTACTTCTACCAAAAACTTTGATATGGTAATGGAGGGCATATGATTTGCATAGGTAACGGTACTGCTAAAAGTGTTTACCCCGTTTACGTCCAATTCATCAAGGGAGTAGGTATTGTATATCGCTACGCGGCGAATGTCAACGCCTTGGGTCCAAGTTCCGGATATGCCGTAGAACCCGAGGCTTTTGAATAACCTGTCTAACACATGCAGGAGGTATGGAAAAGGTACTAAGGTCTGCTTGGTACGCTCACCAGTAGTGTTTGAATTCCCCAGCAAGGTGCTTTCATAATTATTGATGATCCCGCCAAACTCGGGGTTGGTGTTACCATAAAAAAGAGGGTTGTATATAGGCAAAAGGATGTGGTTTACGGCCGGGTAAATGCTGTTATCGTCAATGTTAGTGACCAGAGGGTCACTGCCTAAGTCTACGCCGGGCATGGTTTTATCCTTTATTTTCAGGGCTATAGAAGAGGTGTTTACATGAAAGCTCAGGTCATAGCCATCGTCGGAGGCCGATCTTATACGAATGGTGCCCGTTTTCCACAGGTATTTATGGATGTAGCAGCGCACGTTCTCAACGGTTTTTACCTTGGTTACTAGGTTTAAAACCTCTGGAAACCCAAGGTTACGCTGGTTGATGGGCGTATTGACCACTTTGAAGTTGTAAACACGTTCGCCAGGTATTTTGCCAAAGTGAAAAATAGGATTATCGCCGGCCAGCTGGATGCTGGTGTTTTTGGCAATGTCCATATAGTCCCCGGAGGGGAATTGAAACCGGATCATAGCTCGGGGGTATAGTTTGTTACGGGTTCGTCCAGTACCGTGAATTTGAACTCATTGTAGTTGTCCTTTTCATTGAGGAATTCAGGACTACTTTTGATGGTGACCGGGATCAAAAAGCCCTTTCTTACTTCATAGATCCTGCGGCTTAAAGCAAAATCAATTAAATGTGCTGCTACCGAGTTTTTGAGTAAGGCGCCCAGCTGGCGTTCTACCTCACCTGATTTACTGATCGTTTCCAATTCTGCATCGGTCACGAGGAAATTGGGAGGTAAGTCCCTATTAATTTCACTGGCCTTTATTTTGATTTTGCCTTCTGCCTGCGCTAGGGAAACTAAGGTATCAAATCCACCCAGGCTGTTTTCATACAGGAATTGCCTGTAATTTATACGAGGCTCTTCTACCGAGTAGCTTCGGATTTCGCTAATGATCGAATTGGCCTGGTCCTCCAGCCATACCTGGTAGGAGGCTATAGGCTTTGGAGGGTTGGCCAGGCCAAGGCTTTCAAGGCTAACGGGTATGCGGTAGATCTCGTACCGGTTTAAACTGGTAATAGGAGCAAACGGGGAAAAGTCTGACTCGGTATTGTCATCATACAGCACTTTGAGTTTAAAACGGAGCTCGGTGGTGGTACTTTCTAGGACTAGGAAATAAAGGAACTCCGCCTGCCCTGTGTACATGCGTTTGCTCATGTTCTGTGGCCACCAGGTAAGAAAGGGTTTTTTATTAACTAGGTAGTCATTAAAAAACTTTTGCTTGGCATATTCCAGCCTGTTTATCCCACCACGGATGCAATAGAATACATCCGCCTGGGTAAAGGGTTGTTCCACCGGGGGATCCCCGTATTTTTCAGTGTAAGCGAGGTAGAAACGCCTAAAGCTATTGGATAACTTCACTTGGTTTTGCCCAATCTCCGGGAGATCGGAAGGGATGAACGCCTTGACCATTTCCTGCATATCGAAGATGGTTTCCCCTGCAGGATCACCTGGCTGCTCGCCACGAATTACCAGCTCATAATTATTGCTGGGATAATCCTTTTCCACATAGAGATCACATACGAAAGATAAGTTGGGTTTAGTACCGGGGCTGGTAGCCGTAAGCTCCAGCAATACTGGATTTTCTGTAAAATAGAAAAGGATGTCTTGGGCTACGCCTCCAGAGCCGATCGTTACAGTGGATACTTGCGTACAGCCGTTGGCATCGGTAACGGTTAATGTGTATTCCCCGTTGGGGAGCCCTACCCGATTTTTAGTAGTAGGCCCATCGGACCAGGCGTAGGTATAAGGTGCTGTGCCACCGGTTACATCAACGATGACGTTTTGCCCGTTTACCGTTGCAGTGATGACGATTTGGTCGGGACTGCCAATGACTACCTGTACTTCCTTAAAGTCACCTAGTGAGTCCGTAACTCTAAATGTGTACGCCTGTGCCAATAAATCATTGCGATCCCGGGTAACAGATCCATCCGACCATTCATATTCATAGGGAGGAGTTCCGCCTTCAACTAGGATGGCAGCGCTGCCATTGCTACCCCCGAAACATGATACATCCGTGGATGTGACAGATACGAGAATTTCGGGTGAATCAACGTACTCAAATACTTCTAGCTGGTCAACTAAGATCACGCCGCCATCATTGATGGGATCATTGGCATTTGCAGCTTCTGTTGGAAAGTGGCTTACCCAAGGCCTGTAAGTCGTGGCTCCACCGGTAACCAGGATCTGTAAGGTAATCTCAACCCATTGATCCAGGGCCTCTAACTGGGTAACAGGTTTCTGGGCTATTATGGTGTAAGAAGTACCCGGGTGGATGGACGGATCCGTGAGGATGTATTTACGATCCCTGATCCGGATCTCTTGGCTATCGCTAGGGAACATTTTGAGTGCCGAAGGAATAAACACCCAGCATTTTACAATGTACTTTTTCCCTACTACTACGTTGGGTACTTCTGCCTCGGCAAAGCGTTGGAGAAAATCTGTAACGCTCCCGGAGTTGGTAACCCTAAGCGAGCTGCTTCCACTGACCCTGTTTGAGTCTAATGCCAGGGATCCCCACCTTGTTCTATAATCTTGTGTCCACCCGTATGTACTAGGATCTGACTCAAAATCACCATTATTCGCACTAACATTGAGGTTTGGACTTATTATTCTTACTCCCATTACGTAATTACGATTTCCGTTGCTTTAAACTCCGATACTAACTTGATCTTATCACCCGGGCTGGCGTTTTGCACCAAGGTGTCATTCCAAAGGAGTTGAACGATACCACTGCCGGCAGGAAGTGTAATGGGTAGAGACCATTTACTAGGATTGTGAAACAAGTTTGCCGAACCTTCTATGGTCAGGTAGAACTTTACCCCGAAGAGCTGGGCCGTACCCACCTTGGCTAGCTTTTCCGATTCCACGTTATTGAGGTTGAAAATACCTTCGTCCTCGTTTTCTTCGAAGTATTCCCGGATATAGGCTATGATCTCTTCACCGATCCGCTCCATGCGATCGTAAACTTCCTGCTCTGCTTCGGCATCACCTTCTTTCACCTTATCCAATAAGATGAACCCTCCGTCATTTTGCTTTCGAGGGTTATCATTCTTAGTATCGGCATAGTTGGCTTTGAAGCTGATCGCGAGCATACAAGGATACCGGAGTTTGCTTCCCATACTGTTGATGAACTCGCGGATCTGTGCCATTCCCCCAATGTAAGGATCCTGTGTGAGTGTGATCCGTGCAAAATGCATTTCTTGGGCAGTGTGACCAATTTCTACATGAGACTCGGCGATTAGACGCATGAAGTCAATGTACTGGGAATGTCGTAGGATCATGTGAGCTGGTTTTTAAGTTTGAACTGCTCGTAGTTCTTGTGGTCAATCTGCATCTTTAGAAAGATGGTAGTGATCGGCGCTTTCTCTACATCATCCAGTTTCCCGAGGCTCCCGTTTTCTGCCATGGCAAGGAACACTTCAGCCCACCCGTAGTTTTCGGCATTGCTTTCCGATCCGGAAAAAACCCGGTTGTACGTTTGCTCCCACTCGTACCGGCAGGATTCATAGAACCGTAGGATGGCTATTTTTTCAATGTGATCCATTTGGGCGATAAATTTCGCCCGGGTATCTACCAGGTCCGGGTTGAACTCTTCGCGTGGATCCACGGTACCCGGTTTGGCATTACATGCCGCCGGCCGGTAGAGTACAGCGACCAGGGTATCTAGCGCTGGTTCGTCACCTTCCCGGTACCTGAGATATGCATCATCGGCCAAAATCCACTCTAAACCCGTAAAACCGGCCAATTCATCGGGCGGTCCGTAGTAACTTTTTAGAATGCAATCCAGGGGACAATTTGTTAAGTGAATTTCTTCCTCAATCCATGAAAAATACTCAAAAAGCTGGATGAGCTGCTCTGTACTCATGAGATAGTACTGGTACTCATTCAAGTTGAGCAAAAGCTTTACCACCTGGATACGGAATAGGTATTTATCGTTAAGCGTGCTAAGTAGATGCAGTACGCCTAGTAGTTGCTTTTGGGCCAACTCATTCCATTCCGTTGGGCAGTGGCGCTCTATCGTACGCCTAATGCCGAGTATGTTGCGATATTTAAAAATAATGTGGTGCATTAAAAGCCTGGGTAAATTGAGCCTTCTAGGTCTTGTTCATCAGCCGGAGCGTTGGGATCTTCATACTTATCGCTATTGAAGTATGCGGTATATTTAGTGGCCGATGCGTTCTCGTTAAGGTATTCCCTCATTTTATTGGTGAAGTACGTTGCGCGATCGTTGATTACGATCCGCTTGGTATCAATAGCTGCCTCGTTCGGGCGTGTGGCGGTTTGGCCGCCATGGGTAGTAGGGCTTTCAAACTGGTAGATGAGGATCCCATTGCCTACATAGTCCACCGGCAGGTCATGCAGGGCGTTGGAAACAGTAAGGTGTGCAAAGGCCGGCTTCAGGAACTTCTCCAGCAGGACCTGGTTATCTATGGAAATGTTCGCTGCTTCAATTTCAGCATGGATCTCAAGGGCCAGCTGCGGGGAGATCACTTCTTCCAATATGGAATCTACGAACCGCATGATGGACATCATGTGAATGAAGGTCACCCGGCTGTTCCGGATCTCGTAGTAGCGGTTGAAATCCTTGGCCGAGTTGATGTAAAACTCTTTATTGATCGTGTAGGCCGGTGAGGCTGCCCATGTAGGGTAGAGTGCGGTGTTCCCTTCGAGGAATTCTAGCAAAGTTTCGGAAGCCTGGTAGCCACGCTGCAGGAAGAAGTGCTGCAGGTTATCGGCTTGGTATTTGAACGGGCTTTTGAACTCGCCGCTTTCATAGCGGTTAAAGCCAAGGTTGCTTAGTTTGAGCTGCTGAGTATCTACGGCATAAGACAATGCTAGGTTAACAATTACATCTCGTATTTTATCTAGCAGATCTACCTGGGCGGGGGTTAATGTATCGTTGGCAAAAGCGGTTAAGAGTTCATCGTATTGTGCAGGTCCTATCAAACCTCGAACTATGGTCGAGGCAAATTTTAGATCCGGGTTGATCTTTTCAATGTCAAAGTCATGTTCTACGTTGGCATGCTTCCGGAGATCTATGGTTGAGTTAATTAGTAACATCAGCTGGCTTGTTGGTTAGGTTCAGTGACAGGATCCTTGCTTTCCGGCTTTTCTTTTTCCCGCAGGTTGCGAAAACGGAAGTAGTCCATACCCCACCCGTTGTACTCGTTGATCCAGTACAGTGGTTCCAGCACCATTTCCTGGTGAATTAGGACCAGGTCAGAGTAGATATTAAAAGCTACTCGCTTATCGGATCCGCTGCCGGCACCCAGTTTGCTACCGGGTTGTGAACCTATGATGGTAGGATCAATCCCTATGGCATACATCAGGTGTGAGCTAGCTTCGTTAGAGTCTTCGATATAGATCCCATCTTTGATCTTATCATCGATAGCACTGATCTTCCACCCCGGGTATTCCTTTTGCATGGTAGGGCTACTGGAGAACGTGGTCATGATAGAGTTGCCGGCCTTCTCTTCCCCCTTCATGAATTTTTCGAACCTTTCGAGCTCTTCTTTCATGAGTTTGTTTTTCTTCTTATCGTCGAAGCCATCAAAACCTTTGTATTTCCAGTTCCACCACCACGTGCTGACCTCGATCAGGTAGCGGATCTTTACCTGGTTTTTGAACAATGCCTTTTTAAAGGCCGGGATACTCTGTGCCACGTCGAGCCAGCCGGATTGACGCAGGGAATTCCAATCACACAAGGAATAGAAATCCTCGTTTTCAGTCGGGTAGGAGATCGGGTAAACATATTTGAAGCCCTTATCCTCCTTGTAGGCAATAGGATCGGTGTAGATATCAATTACAGGTACCTTGCTGACCAGTTTCCCGGTGAGTTCGGGGGCTTCATCCCACACGGCGCTTATGTAGCAGTTCTTGACCACCCCGTTGGTAGGTACCTCGTAACGGCAGTACGCGGTTTTATGGGCAAGAATGGAGTATACTTCGCTGCGATCGGCACTAAAAACGATCTCCGGGAATACATTATAGAACCAATAGAACTGCCGGAGAGCACTTATTAAGTACCTGTGGATCTTTGAGCGCTTAAAAAACTTATCGACAGTAGCGTCATGCTTCTCAACGTGGGTTTTTTGGCCCGACGTGGTGTCATACTTGCCATACTCGATCCCAGCTTCGTAAGCAATGCGTGCCTGCTTATCAAGCGTGGTGCCTATGATGGTATTTTTACGGGCCTCTTTGATGATCTTTTGAGGGAAAAGATTGTCATTCCCCCACATCACTATTTTTCCGTCGTGCTGCGCATTTTCCTTCGTGTCAGGAACGATGATCTTCGTTTTCTTGTCGATGCCCGTTTTTACGGCAGCCTCCAGCCCTTCACTGTAGAGGACAGAACCCGTTTCATTCGCAACGATTTTTCCTGTTTCCATTTCAGTAAAGGCTTACCTCCTTGCCGTTGATTTTGGTAATGAGAAAAATATGTATGTCCACGGGATGCCCCTGGGCGGGGATGATGGTACGGGTGGCATGCCGGTAATGATTCCTGGCCTTGCTACCTGGGCCCGACGTCATTCGCTCCTTTTTGTTGATCCGGCAGCCGGTTAGGGTTTTGAACTCACCTCCAGTTTGCCGGCGTTTGTCGGCGGTGACAAACTCCACATCAAACGGCTGGTTGCCATGGATGATTGAAAGCGCTTCCTTGAGGTTTACTATCATAATCTCAAAGTAAAGGGGCGATTCATGGCTTTCAGAGGACAAAAAAATCCAGTGAACAGATTTTGAAGACAACTGTCTGATAACCAGTATATAAATCGGACCGTTGATAATTTGGCCTGCTCCCGGGCGAAATTGCGCCCTGCCACGCACTGTCAGTTTTTGGCAATTGCCTACCTGGGAAAATCGATATATGAATCCTAGATAACGTTATCGGCAAAGCTGGGCTCCATGCCCTGCAGGGTGGTCACTGAACACAGTAGGATATCAGCGGCATCGGAGAGGTGAGTAGCTTCCTCCTGGGGTAGGTAGGGATTGCGCTCGCTGGTCTTCACCTTCTCTATCAGCCCCTTAGCAGTCTCCTTGGCTGGGGCATTGGACATCGACACCACGGTCTCGTTACAGTTGTCTAGGTTGAACCTTACGACAGGGTAGTTAGGATCGTTCTCTTTGAGGGTCTTAGCCCATAGCAGGTACTTCTCTGAGTGGCCGATGTTGATTCCTTGCCTGGTCACGAAGATCACGTTAAAGCCGTTCTTCTCTAAGATCCTGGCAAACTGCTCTGCATAGGTGAGGTTACTGTTTGCCATCTGCGTGTTACCGGCCACATCATAGGCAAAGTAGACATCCTTGTTGCCATGGTACCTGTAGTACCTGCAGAACTCGTTGGCCAGGTCATCTAGGATCTTAGGGGACTTTACATAGATGTTTTTAAGCAACCTCAGCTGGTTAATGGATCGGTAGTACTGGCCTATGCACATACTATTGATCTTACTGCCCCAGTCCACGGCTATGTGTAAGGGTTGGTTGGGAAGGCAGTCCCCATCCATACGGCTATCCGGGTTGACCAGCTGGAGGTCATCATCACTAAGACCCGTGATGTAGGATTCGTTGAACTGGCTTTTATAGCCGTGGTAATCACGGTCGAGCAAGGGGTAGAATCCGTCCTCGATCATTTCGGGGAAGTAATTGAGGACCTCTACCAAGAAGATGAAATCGGCCGTAGTGGCTCTTTCATCCTCTATGTATTGCATGCCGACGTTCTCAAGGTTGTCGAAAACGTCGGCTTCCGAGTAGTAGAGGCCGGCCTTAGACTTGTGCCAACGCAACTGCTTTTTAAGGACTGCTATTTGCTTGAAAAGCTCTATGCGCTCCAATACATCCCGGGAGTCTATGAGCTGGATCTGCTTGGTGGCGATCTGCCGGCGTATGGCCCTAAAATCGAAGTCGTAATAGTCACCGGCTTCTAAAAGCCAGCGAGATTCACCGTAAGGCATACTGCTAAAATGAAAAACCCCGTGGTGGAACCAGGCATTTTTCCAGGTAGTGTCCTGGTGGAGTAAATTACCGCGATTGGCCTTTTTTATGCCCTTATCAAAGACTTCTTTGTTTAGGGTGAGTGATTCATCGGCCAAGATGCCATCGACGTTTAAACCCCTGTTTTCCGAGGCCAAGCTCACCATTTGAAAGCCGGCACCTGTACTTGTGCTTATGTAGTTGTCAAAGTCGATCGGTGCTTCAAACGGCTTTGGCCAGCTGGAGGGTGGACGCCTATTGACTACGTAGTGGCCGCGTTCGTAAGGCTTATCACCGGTGTGCTGTTTGAGGCCGAATTGGGTAAGCGCTGAAATGGCTGATTTCAACGTGATGGTCCGGATCTGCTTGTAGTGCTTGGCTACGATGGCCCACGAGCTGCGGGGCATGAGCTTCATGATTTGATACATCATAAAACCCAATGTGAAGGTTTTGCCCGTGGCCCGGCTCCAGATCGTGGTGGCCGATCGGGGCCGGTTGATAACGAACCTCTTTTGAGGATTGTTGAGTTTCAAACCTAAACGGTTAGGGGGTAATTGGCTGTCAATACCTCCGTTTTTTGTTTCGGTGGCTTTTTTGAATTGTTTTTAGCCACACTCACGGTTTGACGTACCGAGTGCTGGTACCATCCATGCCGTTTCCTGTACTCTTCTAAAATAGGGGAAGGATAGGAGCTCAATAAAAATTTACCCTCGATGGCACTGAGGGTTTTGAGTAGGTTTTCATAGTCTTCCAGCGAATAGCCATCATAATGCCCACAGTCGGAATTGTAGTAAGGGGGATCACAATAGAAGAAACTTTTATCCGAGTCCCTGGATCTTATGATCCGTAGCGCATCCGTGCATTCCATTTGGGTGTTTTGGAGGCGGATGGCGTAGTCAATGGTGAGGTTTTGACGCTTGTTGGAGATCTTTTTCGTGGTGGTGTTTTTAGCACGATCATAGCCCCAGCTGCCGTCCAGCATTGAAGAGAATGATTGTGTAGCCAACACCCATATGGCCCAGGCCCGTTTTATATCGCTGAACATATCGGGGTTATTGTAGATCACGCTTGCCTTACGATGCAGATCCCTGCTGTGTAGGGTGATCTGGATCTCTTTGTCGAGGCTAACGAATTCTTGCTCTACTATCTTGTAAAAGTTTATGAGCTCACGATTGGTATCATTCAGCACCTCTATTTCGGATTTGGGCTTGCTGAAGAACACTGCCGCTCCGCCACAGAACGGCTCCGCGTACAGTACATGTTCGGGGATCAGGGAGACGATCAGCTTAGATAGCTTCTGCTTGCCTCCATAATAACTAAGTGGGGTGGTCATTTTACTTCCAAAAGGTTTTTAAGTTCCTGGTCATTCATATGCTCATCATGGAGCTCGCTGGCGATGGAAACTACCTCTGCCTCCGGCAGGTCCTTGAGATCATCTAAGCTCACGGTTTTTTGCCCCTCATCGGGTACATTGATGTTTAGCATGATCACGGGCACTTGTAGCTGGTTGGTTTCATCGACTAGGTTTTCGTTGATAGCTGCCAAGTTTTTAATGGCGCGGTTCATTTCCTGCAGGTCACCATACTCCTTGGCCATGATCAAAACCTTCATTTGGTACTCCCACAGCAATACCCAATTCGCGCGCTGGCTGGTGCTGGATAAGTTGCCAAACACCTTATTGGCACGTTTCAGGTCCTCCCAGGCGCAACGGGTGGAGATCGGCTTACCGCGCTCTTGGCAAAGTCGTACATGCTGCATCACGGCCATACCACTGGATTTAAAGTCTAGCTGGAGGTGCCAGATCGAGATCCAACGCTCCATTATGTCGTGGTCGTTTTTGTGCAACTCATCACGACTGATCTTGCCGATCATGTAGGCATGCACGCGATCTTCGGTGCTGTGCAGGTGTAGGTCTATTTTGCCGCTGGGGCGCTTTGTTAACTCCATAAAAAAGCAATTGCCCTACAATAGTATGCAGGGCAATCACTTTTATAGAGGACAATGTAGGTTTAACCGGCCTCCCGTTCGATAATGCATTTATACTTCTTTCCAGTTTTGGTCTTAAACCGGAAGACGGAAACATCACCATAGTTGCCCGTATCTAGCATGGCAATCACTTTTTTTATGTACTCCATGATCGCATCAGTTACAATGCTTTGTGTATCACCTCCCATCAATTCCCCCTTCCTTTGCTCCGTACTTCTTCTTGATTTGGTACTCCTCCATACTCCGGATCAACTCGTACAAGTACTGGTAATTATGCTTCATTTCGTGGATCTCCTCCAGGTCCCTGGCTTTGTCTAGCCAAGTACCCATTAGCGTTACCAGCGCTTTGCGGTAGATGTGTAGTGGCCCCGTGAGGATGAAATTATCCACGGCAGCCATGATATTAGGTACGGGCTGGCTGTACTGCTCTACGGTCTTAATAATACGTTTGATGGTTTTCTGGCGCTGTTTCTGCTGGCTGAATAGCTCGCTGATCAGGCCTAGCTCATACTCACCTGCTTCGGTGAGGATGCCTTTGTAATTTGATAACTGTTTCATCGCATTTATGATTAAAAAAGCGGCGGGCGCTGCGAAAGGTACAGTTACAAAGAACAAAACCTCCAGGGGGTTGATTACCCCTGACGCCCGCCATATTGTCAATAGGATTGAGTGAAAAATTCATAGTAACTGTTTTATCGCATTTCAATAGTAGTTAGAAAAGTTGGGATTTCAAAATCAAGGATTCTTCGGTACTTCTTTTCGCATTAGGAATTGGTAAACGTTGGTATTGCTCTCAGTAACAACGAAAGCTTGTGTGAATTTCCACCCACGCTCTCCCATGTAATTTAGGGCATCGATGGTGGAGTTAAAAGTTTTGATTTTACCTGTTTCCTCGTTCATCATGGCGTCGTTTTGAAATGCGTTGGTTTCTTGGCCGTAATCGACAGTGATGAAGATCTTTTGGCTCATGAACTTCTGCCGAGCCTCTAATTTGCAGTATACCTCTTTTGATTCTTGTCCATAAACAATAATACTGCAGAGTACCAGCGATAAAGCTAACAATAGTTTTTTCATGACTTTTTGAATTTTAAATTGTAGTTGAGATAGCTAAATATAGCAAGTATGATAGGATCTAGCTAACAATGGTCGATTTGACCCCAGTTTAGAATAGTAAATTCAAACCAAAAATCTAATGGAAGATTCATTTAAAGGCGCTCGCAAGAACTTAAATGTGATAAGTATACTATTGCTAATTCTTTGGTATACAGACATTGATGTAGATAAGATTTCTATTTTAGGCTTATCATCGGCTGTTGAGGATGTGTCTAAAGTCTATATCATCATCTGGGCTCTTTTGGCGTTTTATCTCTTTAGATACATGCAAATGTTGTCCTTTCAGTTAAATAGCATCATATGCAAGGAATTTTGCCAATTATATGGACCCATACCTCCTGAAGGAAAAAGATATGATGCGTTTAAAAAGCATGTAACAAATGTAAACAAATGCCCAAAGCCTATTTTTGAAAAACACCAGAATACAGAATCCAT
>JANQLQ010000171.1 GCA_028280565.1 Fulvivirga sp. | reverse complement strand
TAGAGGGTTGCCGACTGTTTACTGCCGACTGCCGACTTTGGGAACGAGACCGAAAAAAATAGATTGAACGTCATTTGAAATGTGACACGACACTAGGCTTAAAATGAGGTTTAGAATACGTTCATCGTCTTTAAACCCTAGATTATGTACTAGGGTTCTACTGCAAGACCTTAAGCCCTTGATATTCTTGCGATTTCTCCTTTCGTAACGAATTCTAATGCAGGATCCGGGTTAAATCATAACAAAAAAGTAAAGGAGACCAGGAAAAAGGCGATAATATCCTTAATGTAGAATTGGTTTTGCTCATTTAGATAAGGCTTCAGTTCGGCATGAAGTTTTTTCAGCGCAATGGCCAGCTGGTTCTCTACCGTTTTGGGCTTTATGGAAAGTTCAGAAGCTGCCTGTTTGTAAGAATACCCATCCAGTTTTACCAGCTCAAATACCTGCCTGCACCTTTTGGGCAGTTTCCGGATGGCAGTTTCAATATGTACTTTTAATTCCCTGGAAAGGTATTGCTTTTCAGGGGAAATGGTCAGCAACATAAATTCATTCTGCCGGAGAAAGTCGTCATCTACGAAAACATGGTTTTCCGATCTTCTCTTTTTCTCTTTCCTCAACAACACCAAGGCATTATTCTTTACAGCGGTATCCAGGTATTTATGGATATCCCTGATCTCTTCATACCGATCTCTCTTCTGCCAAAGCCGGAAAAAGACGTCGGTGATCACTTCTTCCGCCAGCATTTTGTCCCGGAGCACTGCATAGGCGACCCTGTATAACCTGGGATAAAAATAAGTTACCAGCTCTTTAAGAGCACTTTCATTATCATGAAGAAAAGCTTCATGAACCAATGTATCGATATATTTGCTTTTTCTAAGTATGATGCGTTTTGCCATTAGTCTTCGTAAACCATAATAGACATGAATGAAACTTCCCTAGACAGGGATCTTTATTTTAGCCCCCTTTCCTTCGTATTGGTCATGGTAAAGTAATAAATCTACAGGAAATAGCCAACCCAAACCGACAGAACAAATGGTATCCATACCCTGCCGCTTCTCATTTGATCCATTACTTCACCCAAATCTTCTTGACAAAGGACCTTATACCTCCGGGTGAAATTAGTGTTAAGCTAAGCCTCGAATGCTGTACGAGGTATAGGATGAGTAGGTTTGCGGTATTGGAAGGTTCTCGATCAGCAGGCAATAGCCAAAGGACAGTAGGCAAAAAAATAGGGAGTTGCCCACTGCCTTTTGCCTATTGCCGACTTTAAGAACGGGATTGGAAAAAACAGCTAACCGTCCAATGGCACTTAACGTAACACTAGTCCTACTTTTTTATCTTCAATTAGCTAATAATCAGAAACTTAATAACAATTAATCGGTTAGGCATCCCTATCAAAAACAAAAACACCTTTTTATCGTCATTCCTGTCCGCCTCGTGTGAAAGGCAGCGCGAGAACAGGAATCTGCTGTATCGTTGAACGCGAACCTTTTTTTAGTATACTGGATTTTCGTTCGGCGACTTCGCAGATTCCTTGTCACGCCTAGCCCAACGCACAGGCTGCAAGGAATGACGATAGTAGAAAGTAAGGAATGACGTTCTTAGGTATGGGTGTTGGATGGATCTAAAACAACGTGAGTTTTGGGTAATCAACCCACATAGAATACTTTACTTCAATGCAAAGTATTGAAACCCAGCTTTTAACCGCAAAGGACACAGTGAATACTAAAAACCTCGTTATCAATTATTTAAATTTGAGAAAGTAGAACTAGCATTAGGAAACTTAAGTATAGACCCTTTACGCATTTTGGCAGGAGAAATACCCGTTACCGCTTTAAACACTTTTGAAAAATGATACCTGTTGGCAAAACCCAGTACACCTGCTATACTTTCTATACTTTGCCCAGTATGTTCTAATAGTACACAGGCCCTTTCTATTTTTCTTTTCTTTATAAAATACTGTAAGGACAGGCCCGTTTCCCTCTTAAAGAGGCGTATCAAAGAGTTGGTATTCATACTGACCAAGGAAGCTAGCTGTTGATTGGAAAAATGCATACCGGGATGTCTATCCAAGTGGTGTATGACCTGTTGAACACGGTTATCAAAGCTTTTGGGTATCCATATACCTCCCGGTAATTCTGCCAGCATACCCGTGACCACGGCATGCAAGAGCAGGTTGAACGTTAAAGACGGTTCGGATGATTCGTGTTTAAGCTGGCTAGCCAGTTTTTCCAAGGCTTCGATCTGCATAGGAAGGAGCCCGACCTCGAAAATTCCCGGATCGACGTTATCCAGCGGAATCCCCAGGCTGAAATGAACGAAAAAGTGCAGGACATAGCTCTTTTGAAGCGAAAGTTCGTCATCCTCGCTCCCTATCTCTTTTCCTACCACATTTATTCCTCGTTGCAGTCTTTGCTGGCCGGCTATATGGGATTGGAAGGAAGTATAAGGAGGAATGATGTATACGTACTCTTTTTTCATCTCGAATTCCTCTTCGAGGTAACTGATCACACCACCTGCATTCTTATTCCAATAAAGGCGCCAGTAGGGGAATGCCATTTCATTACACTCCCACTGCTGCAACCGCCAATACCGGCAACACCAAACCTCCAGCCGGACTGAAGCTAGTATTTGTTCTATCCTCGAGGGATCCCCGGGCTCTTTGTTGCTAAAATGCCGTATGTCTCAAAGGGTTTATGTGTGAATCCGATACAAATATGAAGATTTTGAGCATTTCCCTGCTGTCTTCCACTCGCTAATTTTGAACAATAAAAACCTTCGGGAAGATGATCAATAGTTTTTTGGATACAAAAAGCCTGCCTGCAAAAGTAAGGGAGGAATTGGACAAAGTTTCTCGTATCGCGGAGTACCTGTGGACCCGGGAATGGGCGGAAAGGAACGCGGGTAATATATCTGTAAATCTCACCGGTTATTTTAGAGACCAAAGTTTTGAAGACCTGGAAGAAATTCCCTGCCCACTTCCAAAGCAGGTGGCAGGCTTGGTGTTGTTTGTTACCGGTACGGGATGTTATCTCCGGCACCTGATCGACAGGATAGAGGAGGTTTCCTGCATCTTGAAGATCAACGATGACGCCTCTGCCTACTCCATTATTTGGGGAGGAAAAAAAGAAGGATTTCGCCCTACCAGCGAGCTGATCTCGCATGTAAAGATCCATTACTTTAACCTCACCGCCAATCCTACTTACACAGCAGTAGTACATACACACCCCATCGAATTGATCGTGCTCAGCCACCACCCGATCATCCTGGACGAAGAGAAAACCAATCACGCGCTTTGGAGAATGTGCCCCGAAGTTAGGGTATTTGTACCTCGTGGGATCTCATGTGCCCCTTACGCGCTGTCCGGATCGGAAGAGCTAGCTGACATCACGATCGAAGGGTTAAAACATCGCGATGTAGTGATCTGGGAAAAACATGGCGCGCTGGCCACGGGGGAGGATGTGGAAACGGCTTTCGATTACCTGGATGTAGCCAACAAAGGGGCCAAACTGCTGCTTATGGCCTGGGCGGCCAACTTCGAACCCCGGGGATTGACCGATGAAGAACTCAAGGGGCTGGAAAAATTCCTTTAACCCATAAGATGATGGAAAAATATGTCTTGGTTTTCGACTGTGGCGCTACCAACGTAAGGGTGATCGCTATGACGCCGAGCGGTAGGATCAAAGCTTCCCAATCCTACCCAAACCGGACGGTGGAAGACCCCTTGCACCCCGGTGGGAAGATATGGCCTTTGGAGGAGATCTGGAGTAAATTGTGCAAAGCATCCAAGGCGGTAACCTCGCGGATCGATGTTGCCGCGATCGTAGGGGTATCCACTACCACTTTCGGTGTGGACGGTACATTCGTTGACAACATGGGAAAGCCGCTGTACCCGGTGATTTCCTGGCAATGTGAACGCACTGCCCCCATTATGAAGGGAATAGACAGGTACATTCCGCTGGAAGAACTGTACAGGAAAAGTGGGGTATATCCTTACAATTTCAACACCATCAATAAACTCGCCTGGTTCAAAGAAAACCACCCACAAGTATTCGCAGATGATGCCCGTTTTCTTTTCATGCCTTCGTTATTGGTCAACCTACTCACGGGACAGCAAGTGAATGACAGCACTATGCTGGGTACGTCTATGGTAGCGGATATCAACACTCGCCAAGTATCCGGAGAGATCCTTGATTGCCTGGGCATAACGCCGGAAATCTTTCTTCCTTGCGAACACCCCGGTTATATCGCCGGCAAGATCACCGCCAAGGCATCGAAGGCAACGGGTATTCCCACGGGAGTGCCGGTCTGCCTCTCGGGACATGACACACAGTTTGCCGTTTTTGGCTCGGGTGCTGTGCCCGGCGAACTAGTGCTAAGCTCAGGCACCTGGGAGGTCTTGATGTGTAGAAGTCAACGGTACACCACCTCCCAAGAACAACTGGACCTGGGAATTACCACCGAGTTTGATGCGGAAGGCGGGTATTACAACATCGGTCTTAACTACATAGGATCCGGGCTTTTGGAATGGGTGAGAAAGCTATTCTATGCGGATACGGACGAGAATATCCGATATGAAACAATGATCCGCGAGGCCCAAAATGTTCCTGTAGGCTCAAACGGGATACGCATTAATCCTGGCTTCTACGACCCCGCTGCAGAGGGGTCCGGGGGTAGGATATCAGGTCTTCGACTGCATAGCACAAGAGGAGAGGTATACCGGGCGTGTTTAGAGGCTTTGAGTCTTAAACTTAGGACATCACTGCAAGCCCTGGAAACCGCAGGCCATTTTAAAGCCTCTAAGATCATTTGCGTTGGCGGTGGGTCACGAAACTACCTTTGGAACCAGGTCAAAGCGGATGTATGCGGGATACCGGTACAACTCATCCAACAAAAAGAAACCACTGTACTGGGAAGTGCACTGTTCACATTTACCGGTGTGGGCTACTTCCCCACCCTTGAAGAGGCCAGGGCCAATATCCCATACGAACCCGGGCTGATCCATCCTTCCCAACAGGCGGCAGACTATAAAAATCTTTTAACCAATTAATATTTGAACATGGGACAGCTAAAAACAGGTAACAGGCTGATAGGAGGCCTGCCAAAGGTAGGCATACGCCCGGTAATAGATGGGCGGGAGGATGGCGTGCGTGAATCTCTGGAAGCACAGTGCATGGCGATGGCCAAAAATGCAGCCAAGCTAATAGAGGAGAACCTCAGGTTCCCCTCCGGCGAAAAAGTAGCATGTATAATTGCAGATACCACGATAGGCGGGGTCGTAGAATCGGCCGCCTGCGCAGATAAATTTCACAAGGAGGGTGTTGGCCTGTCACTTACCGTCACTCCCTGCTGGTGCTATGGCACCGAGGTGATGGGAGCCGACCCGCTTTTCCCACGGGCAGTGTGGGGGTTTAACGGCACGGAACGCCCCGGGGCTGTTTACCTGGCAGCTGCCCTGGCAGGATATTCCCAGAAAGGCCTTCCTACTTTTGGGATTTTCGGCAGGGAGGTATGCGATGCAGACGATACCTCTATCCCGGAAGATGTAAGGGAAAAGATCCTCCGGTTTGCCAGGGCCGGGCTGGCAGTAGCCCAAATGAAAGGAAAGTCGTACTTGTCATTGGGGTATTCTTCCATGGGTATCGCAGGTTCTATGGTAGACAACGATTTTATATACAGCTACCTGGGGATGCGCACTGAGTTCGTGGACATGACGGAGATCATACGCCGTATAAACTACGAGATCTATGATAAGGAGGAGTTTGAACGTGCGCTGGAGTGGACTCGGAAAAATTGCAAAGAAGGACCGGACCTGAACAGTAAAGACAAACAAGTAGACGCTGAGCGCAAGGCGTACGAATGGGAGACCGTAGTAAAAATGACCCTCATTATGCGGGACATCATGGTCGGAAATCCCCAGTTAAAAACCATCGGCTTCCACGAGGAATCCTTTGGAAGGAACGCCATAGCCGGTGGCTTCCAAGGACAACGGCAATGGACGGATTTCATGCCTAACGGGGACTTCAGCGAAGCCATCCTGAATTCATCTTTCGACTGGAATGGCATCCGGCAAGCCTATATCTTAGCCACCGAAAATGACAGCCTGAACGGTATATCCATGCTGTTCGGCCACCTGCTCACCAGCACCCCACAGATTTTTTCCGATGTACGTACCTACTGGAGCCCGGAAGCCGTAAAGCGCGTTACCGGCCAACCGCTGGAAGGAAGAGCCGAGGGAGGTATCATACATCTTATCAACTCCGGCTCTACCACCCTGGATGCGACCGGGCAAATGAAAAATGTGAATGGCGAGTCCATAATGAAACCTTACTGGGAAATCACCCAAGAAGAAGCAGACCGGTGCCTCTCAAAAACCCGGTGGCCCCAGGCGATCAGGGAATACTTCAAGGGCGGGGGATTTTCCTCCCAGTTCCGTACCGAAGGTGAAATGCCGGTGACGATGTGCCGGATCAACCTAGTGAAAGGCCTGGGACCTTCTATCCAGGTCGCCGAGGGGTGGACCATTGACCTTCCGGATGACATCCATAAGGTACTGGATCAAAGGACCAATCCTACCTGGCCCACCACGTGGTTTGTCCCACGGCTCACCGGGAAAGGTGCCTTTCGTGATGTTTACACAGTCATGTCCAAATGGGGAGCAAACCATGGGGCGATCAGCTACGGTCATATCGGGGCTGACCTAATTTCGCTTTGCGCGATGCTAAGAATACCGGTGAGCATGCATAACCTCAACGAAGAGGATATCTTCAGGCCCAGTGCCTGGAATGCTTTTGGCCAAGATACCGAAGGGGCGGATTACCGGGCTTGTCAAAGCTTCGGGCCATTGTATACTTTCAAGAACTGAGGGATGATCACCGGGTTTGATAAGCTATAAGCCAAGCTGGTGTTAAGCTTCAAATGACGTACCGGGTACAGGATAAGCTAGGTTCGAGGTATTGATCAGTTGGCAATAGACAAAGGGCAGTAGGCAAAAAGACAAGCAGCAGTCGCTTGGCTCGCTAGCTGAGTGACGGCTATTCCTAGGCCTCCGGCCGGCGTGAGATCGATAACTGACCTCGTAACGCTTATGCGGAAACCGGCCGGGAGTTAAGGATAGTCGTCACTTGCGAAACGCAAGCGACTGTTCTTCGTTTTTCTATAACCTAGTGTTAAGCCATAAATGACCTACCGGGTCCAGGAGCTAGATTCGAGGTATTGATCAGTTGGCTGTAGGTAGGGTATCATTTGAAAATTCAAGTAGCGTATGGAGGGCAGACATCCAGGAACAGCGCAGCCCATTTGAGGCTTGTGGGTAAGCGGCCTATAGGGGCTGGATAGCGCGTTTTGCGGGGAAAATAGGCTTGGTTGCTGGCGCCTTTTTCTTTGGGTTCGTTTTCTTTTGGGCGGGTAAAAGAAAATGAACACGGACTTAGAACCACTAAATCCCGCTTAAACTACTCATTGCGAGGTTCGCACTACCCGGAACATCTTAAAAATATAGCTCAACTTGCCAAAATTAAACGTTCTACTACCAAAGCTAATTTTCAAGGACACCTTAGGCAAAAATATAGGGGGTTGTCGGGCTTTGCGGGGATATAATCCAGCTTTAACAAAGGAACATCACCCGGGACACATACAGTTTCATCACGTTTTATGGTTAGATTATGGCTTAAAAATTATATTCATCTTTCCAGTATTCCGTGCGATTGTGGTCCATGGCATCCAGCGCCATTTGTACGGCTACAGCCACCCGGGCCCCAGTCTCTACATTGGATAAAGGCTGTTTTCCTTTTTCAATGGCCTCGCTAAAATCCAGCAACGCCTGCAGGCTTGGGTCGCGATGTTTTACTTTAATGGGGGTACCTTCACCATTTTCCCATGATTTCAAGGTAGCGCTGCTTACGCCATCTACGGTGCCCAGCGCAGCGATCTTGTTGCTCTCCGGGTATACCCAGGCTTTACCGTAGTCGACCACTATCGTGCCTTCGTTACCAAGCACTTTGATTTGGTAGTCACCCCGTGCATTAGTGGTCAGGCAGGTGTAGGTGGCTTTCATACCGTTCGGATATTCCATGGCCAAATGGATATTATCATAGGTCTCCCTGCCATCCTTCCAATGATCAATGCCCCCGAATCCTACCACTTTTGTAGGGTGCTGACCGGTAATCCAGTTGGCAAAGTCGACCTGGTGGGAACATAGCTCTGCTGCCAGCCCGCCCGAGTACTCGCGGTACATACGCCAGTTGATCTGCCTTTCCCATCTCGGATCCGGTACGGGACGTCTCCAGTTCCAGTTACGGTTCCACTGGCATTCGATCATGGATACTTTGCCAATGTAACCTTTGCGGACCATGTCCACAATATGATGATAGAGTCGCGAGCTGTGGTATTGATGCCCGGCCTGGAATATTTTTTTGGAAGCGCGCGCTTTAGCCACAAGCCGGCGTGTGTCTTCCATACCGTAGCACAGCGTTTTCTCGCAATACACGTGCTTCCCGGCATCAATGGCATCCATAGCGATCCGGGCGTGTGTGTTGAAAGGAGTGGCGATTATTACAGCATCTACGTTTTTATCTCCTAGCAAGGCTTCATATTGTTGGTATGCCTTGGTCTTTCCATCTCCGTATTTCATACCGTTTGATAACCGGAATGGCAATACATCGCAACATGCTGCCAGCCTGAAGTGTGGAATACTCTTAAAAAGACTTGCCAGCCCGGCACCCCGGTCACCGGTACCGATAATGCCGATTCGCAACGGTTTATCTCCATAGAGATGTAAACCACTGGCGGGTAAGGAAAGTGTATATCCAGCAGTTATACCAACGGCTGAATGAAGCAAGAATTTTCGCCTGGACATTGTCATTATGCAAGCCTGTTTTAAGTTCCATTTATTTTACGCGGACTTTATGTGGAGCAAAGCCGTTGGGGGTACCAAAAATGTAGTAACCTAAGTTCGATGAGCATTTCCCGGCTTTGAGAACAGCCAGGGTAGTTTTATCTATCACACTTAGCGAACCTTAGTGCTTTAGTACCGTTACTGGCAAAACTTTCCAGCCCACTAAAGTCCAAAGGTATTTTCTTTCTTGTTTGATCCCGGTTTATTTTAGATCGAGCCTAGATCAGTAGGCCATAAAAACAACTGGCACACTTGATCCTTTCACATAAAGCCCTCACTTTCAAATTTTCTCGTTGTTATGGTGGATTTCCACCACTCACATTACATATTATGATGCTTATTTTTCTTGTAGTAAAGAATACAAGTAGCGATAAATCCTTGATTCGAAACTGTCGCTCCCACAGGAATAATAGAATACCCCATTAAGATTATAATTTCTCAGCGATAAAGATCCTCATCAAAAACGAAAAAAACCTCTTTATCGTCATTCCTGCCAGCCTTGCAGGGCGAGCGATGCGCGAGAGCAGGAATCTGCTGTATCGTTAAACGTGAACCTTTTTTTGAGTGGACTGGGTTTTCGTTTCACGACTTCGCAGATTCCTTGTCACGCCTGGCCCAACGCACAGGCTGCAAGGAATGGCGATGGTAGAAAGTAAGGAATGACGTTCTAAGGTATGGGTGTTGGATGGATTTAGCACAGGATGTGGATCATCCATCCTTTACAACTCGCTGGCACTAGGTTTGAAACTACACCCTCATTATCAATTACTTAAATCCGAAAAAGTAAAACTAGGGCATCATTGTAAATTCAAGTGGCGTATGGAGGGGAGACATCCAGGAACAGCGCGGCCCATTTGAGGCCTGTAGGTAAGCGGCCCATAGGGGCTGGATAGCGCGTTTTGCGCGGAAAATGGGCTTGGTTCCTGGCGCCCTTTTCTTTTGTTTCGTTTTCTTTTGGGCGTGCAAAAGAAAATGAAAAC